>JBAUHP010000160.1:0-7535 GCA_049680345.1 Albidovulum sp.
CCTCGGCCCGGTCGCGGTGGACCATCATCGACAGCGCATCGACGGGTTCCTCGTTGACGAGGATCGACATCTTGACCAGGAAATCCTCTCGGTAGCCGATGATATGATAGTCAAAGCTCGCATAGCCCTTGGTGACCGATTTCAAGCGGTCGTAGAAATCAAAGACCACTTCGGCCAGCGGCAGATCGTAAACCACCATGGCGCGTGACCCCGCATAGGTCAGGTCCATCTGGATGCCGCGGCGGTCCTGACAAAGCTTCAAGACATCGCCCAGATATTCGTCGGGCACCATGATCGTGGCCTTGATGCGCGGTTCCTCGATATGGCTTACATAGGTCAGATCGGGCATATCGGCGGGGTTGTGCAGATCGCGCACCTCGCCGTCGTTCATATGCAGATGGAAGACGACCGAGGGGGCGGTGGTGATCAGGTCAAGATCATATTCACGCTCCAGCCGGTCGCGGATGACCTCCAGGTGCAAAAGGCCAAGGAAACCGCAGCGAAAGCCAAAGCCAAGGGCGGCGCTGGTTTCCATCTCGGAACTGAAGGACGCGTCGTTGAGGGTCAACTTTTCGATGGCGTCGCGCAGATCCTCAAAATCATTGGCATCGACCGGGAAAAGGCCGCAAAAGACCACGGGCTGCGCGGGTTTGAAGCCGGGCAAAGCGGCCTCGCAGGGGCGGCGTTCATGGGTGATGGTGTCGCCGACGCGGGTGTCGCGGAGCTGTTTGATGGATGCGGTAAAGACGCCGATTTCGCCGGGGCCAAGTTCGGGGATGGCAACCATCTTGGGGCGCAGGACCGCCAGGGTGTCGATGCCGTAGATGGCCCCGGTCTGCATCATCTTGATGCGGTCGCCCTTGCGGATCACGCCGTCCATGACGCGGATCATCACCACAACGCCCAGATAGCTGTCGTACCAGCTGTCGACCAGCATCGCTTTGAGGGGTGCCTCGGCGTCGCCCTTGGGGGCTGGCAGGCGGGTGACGATGGCCTCGAGCACGTCTGGGATACCAAGGCCGGATTTGGCCGAGATCATGATGGCGTCCGAGGCATCAAGCCCGATCACATCCTCGATCTGTGCCTTGACGGCTTCGGGTTCGGCCGCGGGCAGGTCGATCTTGTTGAGGACGGGCACAATTTCGTGGTTGGCGTCCAAGGCCTGATAGACATTGGCGAGTGTCTGCGCCTCGACCCCTTGTGAGGCATCGACCACCAGAAGCGAGCCTTCGACGGCGCGCATGGAGCGCGAAACCTCATAGCCGAAATCGACATGGCCCGGCGTGTCTATAAGGTTCAGGACATAGATCTGCCCATCGCGCGCTTTATAATCAATGCGCACGGTGTTGGCTTTGATGGTAATGCCGCGCTCACGCTCGATATCCATACTGTCGAGCAGCTGGGCCTTCATGTCGCGGTCGGCAACAGTGCCGGTCGACTGGATCAGCCGGTCGGCAAGGGTGGATTTACCGTGGTCGATATGGGCCACGATGGAGAAATTGCGTATTTGTGAAAGCTTGGTCATGATGGCCGGGATATGCGCGGGATTTCGCACTTGGTCAATGGGGCAGATGGGGGTCGGGGCCGCACAGGGGTGCTCATACCAGCATAACTTTGATCCAAGGCGCGATGTGTTGTGCAATGAGCACCCCTCCCCTCGCGAATTGCGCGGTGAGAAGGCAGGTGCCGCACCAAGACCACGCACCGTGGTTTGATGATGATTGATACGCTTTGAGGGCCTGAACGGTCATCCGGCCGCTTTGCAGCGATCCGCCATGTGTGGCCGCTGTTCCCTTGCCCGCAAACATCGCTGTTACGTCACCATGAAAGCCAGATAATCTGCGGCTTCGGGAAACCTTTTGGATGAGAAATCCATGGTCTTGCGCGCATTCTTTTCGTTCGACAATGATGCGATGCTGATCAACGGCAACCCCGGGACGCCGATCATCAACAATTCGGATATGCCGATTGGCACGGTCTTTACCTTCTCGGGCGGCGGCGGCGCCACAAGCACCAATATTTTCGAGGGCGATCGGACCGGGCGCCAGACCATCGCCAACGCGCCCGTAGAAGCGGAATCGCTTATTCATATCCGCGTGCTTGATATCAACGGAAATCCGACCGGCCCGACAATCACCTTGACGGTCTTTTCGCGAGACGGCGTCACCCGGACCGTCCCGGAACGTCTGGGGCTTTGCGTCGAACACAGCACTTGTTGCACGCACCCAGTAAATCCAGGTGGGTGGCAACAATATCGGCAACGGCGCCCATAACACGTTCATAGCCAGTTCCCCCCCTGGCATCATGATCCGCGCGACCTGGCGGCGCGGGTTGCCTGAATGGGCCGCAGCACCGTCAATGCGACGGGTGATCCGGCACCGGTTGTCTTCGCATCGGGGGCGGTCGGCAATGCTTGGGAAACTGTCGTGTCGCCAAATCACCGGATGTGGGTAGAAGGCTGGCAAGCTGAGCTGCTTTTTGCGCAAGAGGCGGCGCCGTCGCAAATCGACCCAAAATCCTACGCGGAAACAGGCGGCATCCTTCCAGATCTTGGCAAGGATACCGAATTTTGGGCAAGACGACTGCGGTTGCGGTTGCGGTTGCGAAACAAGAGCCTATAGCGTTTCGACTTTAACCTGAATCACCTAACACTGCCTGAAATCAAAGATTTCAACGTGTTAGGTGATACATAACGCTTCAAAGTAAAGTCGAAACGCTTTAGCTGGACCGATGCTGTGTGTTATCCCATGGGCTGCTTTGACCAAATAATTCAGCGCAGACGGTGACAATCAGGCAAGTGCCCTTTTGGCCCGTCCACTGCGGCATCGGTTGGATTTAGGCTCATACTCTCAAAGACGGGTCCGCATCGGTGAAGCTTAAGGTCTTTGACAAGAGCGTTTCACGCCGGCGCATCGCAGGTATGATGCCGTCTCGCAAATGCTTTGAAATCGTCAATCACCCTTTGCGAAGGCACCCGCCCCGTGAACCCTTCCAGATACCCAGGCAGGCGGCCCAATCGGACTTCCATCGTTTCTTGCACCTCAAGCGCGTGATACCCAAGCTGCATGAAATAGATCATACGTGCGCGCCAATCAGCCTCTGCTGAGTCACAGCCATAGCGCATGAACATTGCCTCCAATGCCTGTAATCGGGCGTGATCTGCAGCATCAATGCGCAAGCGCACCTTCGCGTCTTGCCGCGCCCAGGCACGGACCGCGAAATCGAGACCACGGTCAAACAATGCGGGATCGATGAAGCAGCGAAAGAAGTTGCACGCGGCCTCATTGAGGCATTCAGCTTCAAGCGTAGATTGGCGAACAATCGACTGTGTGTTCCGCTCTTCCCATTGATCCAAAAGCGCGGCCAGAAGTTCATCCCGGTTCTTGAAATACCAATAGAAACTGGACCGCGACACATCCAACTGCGCCGCAAGTGCCAGCACCTTGACCGTATCAACCCCGTCACGGATCAACGCCGCCTGAGCCGCACCAAGCCAATCATCACGCGTGGCTTTGATATGTCCGTCCATTACCTAACTTTCTGGCGGCGCGCCGCCTGCCTTTGTGCGTTCGGCAATATAGGCCTGTAGTTGTGCGAGCTTGTCCGCATCTATGTCTGGCCCCTTGCCGTCTGCCAATATTCGTTCCCAGACACCTGTCGCCCGTTCATTTGCGCTTTGGGCGCCGCGTTCGGTCCAAGTGCCGAAATTCGCGTATTCATGCACGATCGGTTCGTAAAACTCGGTGTTGTAACGCTGCATCGTCTGGGTTGTGGCAAAGAAGTGCCCGCTTGGTGCGACTTCCTTGATCGCGTCAAAACCGATCTCGTCTGTGTCCGCTTTTACGCCGCCGCAAAGCTCTGCGATCATGTTCAGAACCTCAACATCCGTGATCAGCTTTTCATATGAAACGCTCAGTCCACCTTCAAGCCAACCCGCCGAGTGAATGATCACGGTGGCGCCTGCCATGAGGCAGCCCCAAAGCCCCATCTGGTTTTCATTCGCGGCCTGCACATCGTTCATATTCGACGCGGACCCTGCAGCAGAACGCCAAGGCAGACCGGTAAACCGCGCCATTTGCCCCGCCACCAGCGAGGCCTGAAAATGCGCAGGTGTGCCAAAGGCGGGGGACCCGGATTTCATATCCACGTTGCTGGTGAAGGTGCCATAACAAACAGGCGCACCGGGTTTGACCAATTGGGTCAAGGTCAATGCGGCCAAAACCTCCAGATGGCTCAGGGTAATCGCCCCTGCCACCGTGATCGGGGCCATGGCCCCCATAAGCGTGAAGGGGGTGATGATCGACAATTGCCCGTGCTTGGCGAAGTCGATCAACCCTTGCGCCATCGGGATATCAAGGGTGCGGGGGCTGTTGGTATTGATGATTGTATAGCTATGGGGTGTGGCCTCAAATTCTTCCGCAGACCTCCCGCGAAAATCCGACAGCATCTCAAAGCTTTCCATCACCTGCGGCGTGCCGCGTGAAAAGATGAAGGGGAATTTATCCGAATGGGTGAGTTGCGTTTCTGTCGTGAAGTAATGGCGCAAATGGGTCGGCACATCTTGGGGTTCAATCAAAGGCGCCACCATCTGGAACACATCAAAATGTTGCGTGAGGCGCACGAGTTCATTGAAGTCCCGCGCAGATCCGGGACGCCGCCCGCGCCTTAGATCCGTCGCGTGGGGCGCGCCCGCACCGGGCTGAAAGGTAAGTGTGCCAAGTTCCAGAACAATATCGCGGTGCGCAGCCCCGGCGCGGCATTCGATCGACTTCGGCGCGGCGGCCAAGGCAGCCTCCACCATGTCGCGCCCGATATAGACCATTTCACCTTCAACACGGGCACCGCCTTTGGCAAATATTGCGCGGGCCTCGGGGAGAAGGACTTTCATCCCCAGTTCTTCCAAAATACGCAGTGCCGTTTCGTGCATTGATGCGATCTCATCGGCAGAGAATATCTCCATCGGGGGGAACGGGTTGCGCAATTGGCGATAGTTCACGTCACGAACGACGGGGGCTTTGTCGCGACCACGGCGGGCCATCAGGACCTCATCGCTTTGCCAGAGGGATCATAAGGCGAGGGTGCAATGACCTTTGCTGCCCGTTCGACCCCAACGATGTGAACCGACAGGCCGGTCCCTTCAGCCGCCAATTCCGCGTCCACCAATTCCATGGCATAAGACTTGCCCATCGTGTGGCCGTAACCTCCGGAAGTTACAAACCCGACCATTTTGCCGCCGGTCCAGACAGGTTCATACCCGCTTGCATCTGCGCCGTCGGCGGCAACTTCTAACGTGACCAACCGCTTTGCCGGGCCATTGCCATCGCGCTCGGCAAGGGCGGCATCACGGCCCACAAAACCGTCCTTGGACCAATCAATCCAGCGATCCATGCCTGTCTCGGCGGCGGTGTAGCCTTGGGTAAATTCAGCATTCCAGATCCCGAAGCTTTTTTCCAGTCTCAACGACAAAAGCGCGTTGAAGCCAACCTCTTTGATCCCCAAATCGGCACCCGCTGCCAGCAACTGTTTGCGCAAGCCGATATGTTCGCTTGCACGGCAATGGATCTCATATCCAAGCTCACCCGTCACCGACAAGCGGCCCACTTTGGCGCGCAACAAACCCACATCCATCTTCCCACAGCCCATGAACGGCAGGTCCACAGGGCCATCAGTCACGCGTTCCAAAACCTTGGTGCTGTTCGGCCCTGACAAGGAAAACCCAACCATCGCATCCGACACGTCACGGACTTCGACCGCATCCATCATGTGATCTGCGAACCAGCGCTTGTGCCAATCGCGCAGGTAGTATGACCCCATGATCCACCACGTCCCATCGCCCCAGTTAAAGACGGTCAGATCACCTTTCAGCTTGCCCTCACCCGACAACATCGGCGCAAGACGTGCACGCCCGGCGGCAGGCAATTTGGACGCCATGACATGGTTCAGCCAAGCTTCGGCCCCTTCGCCCGTCACCTCAAAACGCGAGAAGCCTGATATGTCCAAAAGGCCCACATTTTCGCGCACCGCACGGCATTCTTCGGCCACGATGTCGAAAGCATTCGAGCGTTTCAGCGATGGCTTTTCAACAAAGCCCTCAGGCGCGAAATAAAGCGGTACTTCAAGGCCGTAAGTCGCGCCCCAACGACATCCTGCCGCGGTCATATCGCTATAGGCTGGCGCCATTTTCAATGGCCGCCCGGCGGGGAGTTGCTCATTCGGATAGGTCATGATGAAGCGGCGCGAATAGAACTGGCCCGTGGTTTCCTTGATGAACCGCTTGTTTTGCGCAAAATCGCCGTAGCGCGACACATCCATGCCGAAAACATCGGCATCCGGCTCTCCGTGGATCATCCATTCGGCCAGCGATTTACCAACGCCGCCACCTTGCAAGAAACCCGCCATGACCGCACAAGCACACCAATAGCCGGGCTTGCCTTGCACAGGGCCGACCAGCGGGTTGCCGTCAGGCGAGAAGGTGAACGCGCCGTTGACCCAAGTCTTTACGCCGACATCTTGCAAGGCGGGGTAGCGTTCAAAGCCCAGGATCAGCTCTTTCTCGATCCGATCCGTGTCTTCTTGCTGCAACTCGAACCCGTATTCCCAAGGCGCGCCGTCAACCATCCAATGCTCGTGATCGACCTCATAAATACCAAGCAAGATCCCCTTTTGGTCTTGCCGCATATAGGTGAAACCTTCGAGATCCACAGTCATCGGCACCTCAAAATCCAGCTTTTCAAGCGCGGGGATCGTGTCGGAAATCAGGTAGTGGTGGTTCAGAGGCGATACAGGCAATTCGACACCGGCCATGCGCCCGACCTGCTTGGCCCATAAGCCAGCGGCGTTCACAACATGCTCGGTCTGAATGGTGCCTTTTTCGGTCACGACCTCCCAGCCAGCGGCGGTTTGGTTCAGCGCCAGCACGCGGTTATTCTCGACAATCTCGGCGCCGTGTTTCTTGGCGGCCCCCGCATAGGCATGGACGGTGCCCGTGGTGTCAACATAGCCTTCGCGGTCCGCCCACATGCCACCCAAGATGCCTTCGGTCGACATGATCGGGCAAAGCTCTCCCGCCTCTTTTGGCGTAATCAAGCGACAGTCATCAATGCCGATGGACTGGAACGTGCGGTAGGCCGATTGCAGCCATTCCCAACGATCCGGTGTGCCAGCAAGGGTCATGCCGCCCGTCATATGCAGGCCGATGGATTGGCCAGATTCCTTTTCAATCTCGGGCAGCAGGTCAATCGTGTAGGCCTGCAAAGCGGCAATGTTGGGGTCTGCATTCAAGGCATGGATACCGCCAGCAGCGTGCCAGCTTGACCCCGCTGTAAGGATCTTGCGCTCGATCAAAAGCACGTCTTTCCAGCCGAATTTCGCCAGATGGTAAAGGACAGACGTCCCAACGACACCGCCACCTATGACGACAGCACGATAATGCGATTTCATGGAATCACCCCCCTCTGTACAGACGTGTACAGAGATTGCACCGCCCTAGACACCACTGTCCAGTACTTTCAAATCACGCCGCCGATCCAAGAAGA
>JBAUHP010000161.1:0-13831 GCA_049680345.1 Albidovulum sp.
GAAACCGACCCTGACTGCGCCTATGGTGTCGCTGCGGGCGAGACGGCAGGCTTCGTGCCGATCACCCACGACTACTACGACACGATTGTCGAAATCCGTCGTCAGAAAATCGAATCCGGGTCGTAAGACCCCTGTGGCCGGGGCCTATGGGTCCCGGCCCTTTCATCCGGAAATCCCATGAGCCTCGCCCCCCATCCCGATACTGCGGACTATCTTGCCATGGTCCGCCGCAAGCGCCTTTACAGCGGTGTTTTGATCTTGTTGTTCGTGCTGCTTATGGCCAGCGGTTTCAGCATTGCAGATGATCGCAATGCGGGCGGATTTTTTGAGGGTATTCACCGGGTTTTCGATTTCCCCCAAGAGATTTTTTCCGAAGCTTTGAGCAATTGGCGCAATTTCCCCGGTCAGGTCCTGAGGTTTTTGCCGTCGCTGATCGAAACGCTCAACATTGCGGCGGTGGCCACGCTTTTCGGCGCGCTGCTGGCGATGATGCTTGCGTTTTTGTCGACGCGCGGGCTTGCACGCTGGCCGCGTCTTATCCCTGTCTTTCGGCGGATGATGGATATCATGCGCGCAGTCCCCGAGATTGTGATTGCCTTGGTGCTGATCTTTCTTCTGGGCGGCGGCCCGGTTCCGGCGATGATCGCCATTGCCATTCATACCACCGGCGCTTTGGGCAAGCTGTTTTCAGAGGCGGCAGAGAATGCCGATACCAGACCGGTCGAAGGTCTGGCCTCGGTTGGTGGCACATGGGTGCAGCGGATGTGGTTTGGCATCTTGCCGCAGGTTGCGCCCAATTGGTCAAGCTATGCGCTGTTGCGGTTTGAGATTAATATTCGCGCCTCGGCCATCTTGGGCTTCGTAGGTTCGGGCGGTATTGGCTATGATCTTAAGACCGCGCTGCAATGGGGGCAGGGCAGATATGATCAGGTCGTTGCGATCTTTTTCCTGCTATTGCTGACAATCTCGGTTGTTGATCATTTCTCTGACCGCGCGCGGGTGCGGCTTGTCAAAGGCGGGCAGATCGCATGAGCCATAGCGTGACCGATACCACCGCGCTTCGCACCCGGGTCATGCGTGATTTTTCGCGTCGCAAATGGCGTTCCTTGGCGCTGCCAGTGCTGCTTTTTGTGTATCTGGGGTACATCTTTTTTGCCTTTGATATTGCGGGTCTTGCGGCGCGGGCGCGGCCTGAAAATGCGGCGATCCTGATCAATGATTTCATGTCCTACAAAACCCATGTTTCGCGCGACAATGCCTCTGGCAAGGTGCAGGTCGCGATTGAGGGTGAGCGTAAGGGCGCATATCCCGAGGGCCGCAGCCCGGATTGGGTTGCCATGGGGGCCGCGACCGTGATCAAGCTGCCAGACGGGGGTGAGGTACGCTATCTGCCCGATGGTGCCGCCACGCTGACCATCCCGGAATTTGGCGCGGTGCGGGTCACGGCCGAGGGTCGCAAGATCATAGCAAAGCTGCCCGCTGATACGGCCACGCCCGATTGGATAAACCTGTCGGGCAACCGCATCAGCATTGATCGCGGTGAGTGGCGGTTTTCCATGACGCCGGCAAAGACCGAGACGTTTCGCTACCAGATCGGGTGGGAGCTGTTCTTCTTCACCCTCGACAGCCCGTTTTATGGCAAATCGCTTGGTGCGCTGCTGGCGCTGGCCGTCACGGGGGACCGCGTTGACCCGGAACGCGCCAACATCGGCGCGATGGCGCGTGATTTCTGGACCAATGGGATGTGGCACCACGGTGATGTCGCCTGGGCCATGGGGGAAACCGTGCTTATGGCGTTTTTGGGGACCATGGGCGCGGGCCTGATTGCCTTGCCGCTGGCGTTCTTTGCCGCCTCGAATTTCGCACCGGCGCGCTGGTTGCGGATTGGGTTGCGCAGGCTTTTTGATCTGCTGCGCGGGGTGGATGGGTTGATCTGGACGGTGATCTTGTCGCGCGCCTTCGGGCCAGGGCCGATGACCGGGGCACTGGCGATCTTGATGACCGATACCGGGACTTTCGGCAAAACCTTCTCGGAGGCGTTGGAAAACATCGACGACAAGCAGGTTGAAGGCGTGCAATCAACCGGCGCCGGTGCCGCGCAAAAGATGCGCTTTGGTGTGATCCCGCAAGTTGCACCGCTGATCTTGTCGCAGCTTTTGTACTATCTGGAATCCAACACCCGTTCGGCCACGGTTATTGGGGCGCTGGTGGGTGGTGGCATCGGGCTGTTGCTGACGCAAGCGATCATCACCCAAAAGGATTGGGAAGAGGTGGGCTATTACATGATCTTGATCGTGCTGACGGTGATGATCATGGACAGCCTGTCGGGCTGGATCCGTCGCCGGGTTATCAAGGGTTAGGCCGGTTTGTTCACCCGTCTTGCGCCACGGTCAAGACCACGCGGTCGCCCGCAAACCAGCTTACCCCATATTCGACCGGCTGGCCGTTCGCATCGACATTGACCGCCTCGGTGCGCAAGATCGGTGCGCCATCTGCAACCCGCAAAAGCCCGGCACGGGGGCCGCGCGCGGTTTTGGCAATGATCCGGGTTGAGGCGCGGGTATAGTCTTTCACGCCAACTTCGGCCAAGGCGGCCGTCACCGATTCCAGCCGCGCCAGTGCTTCGGGAAGTTTCGGGAAGCGGTCTGCGGGAAAGACCGACCGAAAATGGCAAAGCGGCTGCGCATCGCCAAATGAAAGGCCCTCATAGACATGAACCTTTTGCGCGCCAAGGGCTTCTACCTCGGCGTTGGTCGCGGGGCGCGTCTCGATCCGCAAGATCTGCCGCGAGGGGGCGCGCCCGCTTGCCGCGATGTTTTGCTGAAACCGCACCCGGCGGCCCAGCGGGTAATCCGTGGGCGGGGCCGCTGCCACAAAAACCCCGGAGCCGCGCCGCGACACGGTCATCCCGGCCTTTGCCAGATCCGACAGCGCGTGGCGTATGGTGTGGCGGTTGACACCGAAACGCGCCGAAAGCCCGGCCTCGGTCGGCAGCTTCATGCCTTCGGGGTAAAGCCCGGCGGCAATTTCCGAGCGCAGGGTTTCGGCGATCATGCGCCAGATCGGATCGCGCTTTGTCATATAAGTTTCATTTGCCTTTTCCCGTCAGCACTGCGAGTATTTGTCTAGTTGTATAGTAAAGTAGACAAATCCGCAAGATGTCCAGATTGACCCAGGAACAAACCGCCCGGCAGGCCCGAATGGGCCTTTTGGCACGTGCCGACAAGGCGCTGCTGGCCAAACTTTTTCCCGAACTTCCGCGCCATGAATGGTTGCGCGCGCCAGAGGTTGGCGCGGTCATGGTGCAAGGCCGCGCCGGCGCGTCCGGCGCGCCCTTCAATCTGGGGGAGATGTCGGTGACGCGCTGCGCGCTGCAGCTGTCCAGCGGTTCGGTGGGCCATGCCTATGTGCAGGGCCGAGACAAGGCCCATGCCACCCGCGCTGCACTGATTGATGCGCTGATGCAAGAACCCTGTGCCGCCCAGATCGAGGCACAGATCTTGACGCCGCTGCGCCGCGCAGAGGCTGATCAACGACGCTGCCGTGCCGAAAAGGCTGCCGCGACCAAGGTCGAATTCTTCACCATGGTAAGGGGGGAAGACTGATGGCGCCCGCAACCACACTGTCGGGCGGCTTTGCCCGGCCCGCCGAAGATGCCGCCCGCGCCTTTCGCGCCTGTCTGGAGGCGATGGCCAGACCCGGCCAGTTGCAAAGCCTTTCGGGGGCCAGACCGCCTGCACCGCTTTCGGCGGCGGCGGGGGGTGTTGCCCTTACGCTTATCGATACCACAACGCCGCTATATCTGGCCCCGTCGCATGACAGTGCCGAGCTGCGCGAATGGATTGCCTTTCACTGCGGCGCGCCCTTGGTTGATGCCCAAAGCGCTTGCTTCGCGCTTGGCACATGGGCAGCGCTTCAGCCCGTCAGCCGTTTTCAGATCGGCACGCCGGATTATCCCGACCGGTCGGCCACATTGATCGTCGAGACGGCTTTGCCGGTCTTGCCCAATGCGCGTCTTTCGGGGCCGGGAGTTAAGACCACGCAAGAGGTATGGCTGCCGGAAACAGAAGCCTTTCGCGCCAATCGGGCGCAATTCCCGCTGGGGTTTGATTGCTATTTCACCGCCGGAACCGGCCTTTTGGCCCTGCCCCGCTCGACCGAAGTGGAGGCGCATTAGATGTATGTTGCGACAAAGGGCGGTGAACGCGCGATTGAGGCCGCACATGCCTGGCTGGCCGAAGAGCGCCGCGGTGATCTTGCAGTGCCGGAACTTTCGGTGGCGCAGATCCGCGAACAGATGACGCTTGCGGTCAATCGGGTGATGGCGGAAGGCTCGCTTTATGACCGCGATCTTGCCGCGCTTGCGATCAAGCAATCGCGCGGCGATCTGATAGAGGCGGTGTTCTTGATCCGCGCCTATCGCACGACATTGCCGCGTTTTGGTGCGTCAACGCCGCTTGATACCGGCGCCATGGCAATCAGCCGCCGGATATCGGCCACGTTCAAGGACGCGCCGGGCGGGCAGGTTCTGGGGCCAACCTTTGACTACACTCACCGGCTTTTGGATTTCAAACTGATGGCCGAGGGCGAGGCGCCAAAGGCCGCGCGCACAACCGCCGAGCATGCCCCGGTTCCCCATATCCTTGCCATGCTTGACCGCGACGGGTTGATGGAGCCTCTGGTTGCATCTGACGACACGCCGCCCGACCTTACCCGCGAACCTTTGGAAATGCCCGCCGGGCGCGCCTTGCGGCTTCAGGCGCTGACACGCGGCGATGAGGGGTTTGTGCTGTCGATGGCCTATTCCACCCAGCGCGGCTATGGGCGCACCCATGCCTTTGTCGGTGAATTGCGCATCGGCACTTGCACGGTCGAGATGGAGATCCCCGAGCTGGGCTTTGCCGTCGGCATCGGAGAGATCGAGCTTACCGAATGCGAAACCGTCAACCAGTTCACCGGCTCCAGAACCGAACCGCCGCAGTTCACCCGTGGTTACGGTCTTGTCATGGGCCAGTCCGAGCGCAAGGCGATTTCGGTCAGCCTTGTTGACCGGGCCTTGCGCTGGGAAGAGCTGGGCGAAGACAATAGCGGCGCGCCTGCGCAAGACGCCGAATTTGTGCTTTACCACTGCGACAACATCCAGGCGACGGGGTTCTTGGAACATATCAAACTGCCCCATTACGTCGATTTCCAGTCTGAATTGGAGCTTATCCGCAAGCTGCGCCGCGACGCTATTGTCAGGGAGGCCACCGAATGACCGATCAGGCCTATAACTTCGCCTATCTTGATGAGGCGACCAAGCGGATGATCCGCCGTGCGATCCTTAAAGGGCTGGCGGTGCCGGGGTATCAGGTGCCGTTTGCCAGCCGCGAAATGCCGATGCCTTACGGCTGGGGCACCGGCGGTGTGCAGGTGACTGCCGCGTGCCTGATGCCCGAAGATACGCTTAAAGTCATCGACCAGGGTGCCGATGATACGACCAATGCCGTGTCGATCCGCAAGTTCTTTGAACGCACGGCAGGGGTGGCCACCACCGAAAGCACGATGGCGGCCAGCGTCATCCAGACCCGCCACCGCATCCCCGAACAGGCGTTGCGCGAAGGCCAGATCCTTGTTTACCAGGTGCCCATCCCCGAACCTTTGCGCTTTTTAGAGCCGCGCGAAAGCGAAACCCGGCGGATGCATGCGCTGGAAGAATACGGGCTGATGCATGTGAAACTATATGAAGATATCGCGCGGCACGGCGCCATTGCCACATCTTACGCCTATCCGGTCCGGGTTGAAGGGCGCTATGTGATGGACCCGTCGCCGATCCCGAAATTCGACAACCCGAAGCTTGGCGGAATGGCCGCGATTCAGCTTTTCGGCGCGGGGCGTGAACAACGGATTTATGCGCTGCCGCCCTATACGCAGGTTGTCAGCCTCGATTTCTCGGATCATCCGTTTGAACCGACGAAGGCCGACCATGACTGCGATCTTTGCGGCGCATCGCAAAGCTATCTGGATGAGGTAATCACCGACGATGCGGGCGGGCGGATGTTCGTCTGCTCTGACACAGATTTTTGCAGCGGACGCCGCGCCGATGGCCATAGCGGGCGGTTGGCACCAGAAGGGGACGTCGCATGATGGCGCTTGATCGCAATATGATGGCTGCGACACATGACGGCCCGCTTTTGGCGGTTGAAGGCCTGATCAAACGCTACGGCGCGCGGATTGGCTGCGCAGGGGTAAGCTTTGATCTTTGGCCGGGCGAGGTTTTGGGGATTGTTGGCGAATCCGGTTCGGGGAAATCCACGTTGCTTGGCTGTCTGGCCGGGCATAGCCAGCCCGATGAAGGCCGGGTGATCTATCACACGGCCCAAGGCCTGCGAGACACGCTGACCATGCCAGAGCCAGAGCGCCGCACGCTTGGCCGTACCGATTGGGCTTTCGTGCATCAAAACCCGCGCGATGGGCTGCGCATGGGGGTATCTGCAGGCGGCAATGTCGGTGAGCGGCTGATGGCCGTGGGGGCGCGAAACTACGGGGCAATCCGCGATACTGCCACCGATTGGCTGGGCAAGGTAGAGATTGCGGCAGAGCGGATTGATGACCGTCCAACTGCGTTTTCGGGCGGTATGCAGCAGCGCTTACAGATCGCGCGCAATCTGGTCACCGCGCCGCGACTTGTGTTTATGGATGAACCGACCGGCGGGCTTGATGTCAGCGTGCAGGCACGGCTGTTGGATTTGTTGCGCGGTCTGGTGCGCGATATGGGGCTGTCGGTGATCATCGTGACCCATGATCTTGCCGTGGCCCGGCTTTTGGCCGACCGGCTGATGGTGATGAAGGATGGCCGCGTCATTGAACAGGGCCTGACCGATCAGGTGCTTGACGATCCGCAAGCCGCCTATACCCAGCTTCTTGTTTCTTCTGTTTTGCAGGTTTGATGCCATGATCGCTATCGAAAACCTCTCCAAAAGCTTCACGCTCCACAATCAGGGCGGTGCCGTCATTCCGGTTATGTCCGGCGCGCATCTGCATGTGCGGCCCGGAGAATGTGTAGCGCTGACCGGTCAGTCGGGGGCGGGAAAATCGACCCTAATGCGGATGATTTACGGCAATTACCTTAGCCACACCGGGGTGATCCGGGTGGGCGATACCGATGTCGCCCGCGCCACCCCGCGCCAGATCATTCAGCTTCGGCGCGAAACTTTGGGCTATGTCAGTCAGTTCTTGCGGGTGGTGCCGCGGGTGCCGACGCGCCGGGTCGTGGCAGAGCCGCTTTTGGCGCTTGGCGTGGCCGAGGCCAGCGCCGTTTCGCGCGCGGAAGAGCTTTTGGCCCTGCTCAATATCCCGCAACGGCTTTGGCAGCTTTCGCCCACGACGTTTTCGGGCGGCGAACAGCAACGTGTCAATATCGCGCGCGGCTTTGCCCATCGCTATCCTGCGATGCTGCTTGATGAACCCACGGCCTCGCTTGATGCAAAAAACCGAGAGGTGGTTCTGGGCTTGATAGAAGAGGCGAAAACGCGCGGCGCAGCAATCATCGGGATTTTTCATGATGATGCGGCGCGTGCGCGGCTTTGTGACCGCGAAGTTGATGTCACCGGCTTTACCCCGCCGGGGGTGGCATAAGATGCGTGGTGGGCCCGGACAGCTTGTGGCAGTCGTCGGGCCGTCTGGTTCTGGCAAGGATACGTTGCTGGGCGGGCTTGTTCGGGCCCGGCCCGATATTCACTGGGCGCGGCGCACGATTTCGCGCCCCCCTTCGGCCGAGACAGAGCCTTTTGAAAGCGTCAGCGCCGCTGAATTTGCGGCCCTTTGCGCGGTGGATGCCTTCGCGCTGCACTGGCCCGCGCATGGGTTGAGCTACGGTATCCGCCACGCCGAACTGGTCGCCCTTGGGCAAAGCCGCACGGTTGTCTTTAACGGGTCGCGCAAGGCATTGCTGGATGCGGCGGCCCGTTTCCCGGCCCTTCGGGTGATCGCGATCACCGTCCCGCCCGAGGTCTTGGCCGCCCGGCTTGCCGCGCGTGGTCGCGAAAGCGCTGATGATATCGCCCGCCGCCTTGACCGCGCCGCCTACACTTTGCCGGAGGGGCTGAACGCGCAGGTGATTTCAAATGATGACACGCCCGAAGTAGGCATCGCGCGGCTGATCGCCGCCCTTCAGCCCATCAGCGCATGACGCGACAGAATATGGAACATGCCTGCCTCATCCTCACCGAACAGGCAGATATCCGTAATCTGGAACGGGCCGCTGATATGGGGCCTGAACCACGCCTCTGCCGCCTTGGTGAGGGCCGGGTCATTGCCCTTAAGCCGGCCGGTCAGGGTCAGGTGAAAACGGAATTCTTCCATCACGAAGGGATAGCCGTAGCGATCCAGCAAGGCGCGTTGCCGGGTTGTCAGAGTTTCGGGCCTGCGGCGCGCGATTTCGGCGTCATTCAGGGGCGCGCGCAAAGGATCAAGGGTTTCGACAACCTTTGCCGCAAGGGCCGCGATGGCATCTGTGGGTTCATGCGGGACAAGTGCGAGAAAGGCGCCGATGCGGCGCAGATCAAGCGCGCCCGCCATGACCGGCGGCTGGTTTGCGGCAAGGGCTGCCACGGCGTTGGAAAGTGCTGCGGGCGATGCGCCCTTTGCCAGACGGAAGGGCGGCTTCAACGTGCCGTGAAACCCGTATTTTCGCGGCTCTGCCGTCAGTGCGGCGTGATCGACACCTGTGCCAATCGGCTGCGGCACCGCGATGCCGCAAGCGGCATCCCAGCCAAGCCAGGATACGGCGGCCCTGGAAAATCCGCCCTCGGGCGGGGCGTAAAAAATCGCATAGCGTTTCATATCTCTCATAAAGCGGCCATCGCACGGGTTTGTCACGACCATGTGACAATTGCCTGCGAAACAGCCCCGTGACCAGCCATTGCGGAGAACACCAGTGACCGAAACCATCCTTGCCAATGCCACCATCGTCTTACCGCAAGCGGTTATTGCCGGATCTTTGGTGATGCGTGACGGGCTGATCGCCGATATATCCGAGGGCCGGACCGCTGCGAAGGGCGCGATTGATTGCGGTGGTGATCTGGTAATGCCGGGCCTGATTGAACTACATACAGACAACCTTGAACGCCATATTGAACCGCGCCCGGCCGTCAACTGGCCGCATCCCGCAGCCATCCTTGCCCATGACGCCGAGCTTTGTTCGGTTGGCATTACCACGGTTTATGATGCGTTGCGGGCTGGGTCGATCTTGTCGGATGAAAAGCTGCGCTACGGTGAATATGCGCGTCAGCTTGCCGATGAACTTCTTGACATGCGGGGCAAGGGTGCTTTGCGCATCAGCCACTTCTTGCATCTGCGCGCCGAGGTCTGTTCAGAAACCCTGATCGAAGAGCTGGACAAATTCGGGGCCGATGACCGCATCGGCATCGTCAGCTTGATGGATCATACGCCGGGCGAACGCCAGTTTCGCGACATCTCGAAACTGCGTGACTATGTTTGCGGCAAGAAGGGCCTGTCCGAGGCCGAATTCCAAACCCATGTGGCCAGCAAGATCGCGATCAAGGAACGGGTTGGCGCCGGGCATGAAGCGGCGGCGGTGGCTGCGGCGCGCCGCTACGGGGCGGTTCTTGCCTCGCATGATGATACAACCCATGGGCAGGTGGACCAATCGGCGGCGCATGGTGTGCAATTCGCCGAATTTCCGACCACCGAAGAAGCGGCGCGGGCCTGCCACAAGCACGGTATCGCCGTCATGATGGGCGCGCCGAACCTTGTGCGCGGCGGGTCGCATTCGGGCAATGTTGCAGCACATGTTCTGGCCGATGCGAACCTGCTTGATATCGTGTCATCCGATTACGTCCCATCGGCGCTGCTGTCGTCTGCGCTGTTTTTGGGCGATCTTTGGGGCGATGTTGCGCGCGGCATCCACACGGTGACCGCGGCCCCGGCCAAAGCCGTGGGGCTTGACGATCGCGGCCGGGCCGAACCGGGCGCACGCGCCGATCTTATTCGGGTCAGACGGGTGGGCAGTGCCGCCTCGGTTCAGGGCGTCTGGGTAAAAGGCGCGCGGGTCGGTTAATCTGCGCGCCTATGCAATCGGCCTTCGGTTTTGGGATATGAACTGCCCCGGCGTTTGCCCGACAAGATTGCGGAAGGCATGGATGAAGGCGCTTGGCGTTTCAAAGCCCACATCAAAGGCGGTTGCGGTCACAGATTGCCCGGCTGACAGCTTATCAAGGGCCATCATCACCCGCGTAAGGCGCCTGAGTTCGCGAAAGGTCATGCTGGTCTCGGCGCGAATATTTCGGATCAGGCTTCTTTCCGAAAACCCCAAAAGTGCTGCCCAGCTTTCAAGCGTTGTCTGGTCGTCGGGCGCGGCTTGCAGATGCCGCGCCAGTTTTGCAATGCGCGGATCGCGCGGGATCGGAAGGTTCAGCGGCTCCAACTTCCCTGCGCTGATCTCATGCATCAAAACATCGGCCAAAAGCATGGTCACATCACCGCCCTTGCCTTCGGCCAAACGCACCAGCAACTCGCGCATCAGCGCCGAGACGGAGACCATGCGCAGATCCGCATGGGGCTGCGGATAGGCTTTGCTCAGATAGGCCGTTCGCATGTCGACAGGGCCGATACAATGGATGGAATGGGTGGTATTTGCAGGTATCCACAAGGCCCGCCCCGGCGGCAAGAACCACATCACATGATGCGCCGATACCCGCATTGTGCCCGATATCGCATGCACGATCTGGTGCGCCGTGTGTGAATGCGGCTCAATAACCGTTCCGGCTTTATAGCCAAACGCCAGGCCCAGAATTGCGCGCCTGGCCGGATTTGGCATTTTGGGCGTATTATTTGTCATTATATCGACAGACAGTAAGGCAAATTCCTGCGAGCTTTCAAGGGCGCAATCCCAACCGGAAAGATCAGATGTCACGCAACGAAGCCCTTCAGTTCATCAATGTGGCGCATTTCTTTGACCATTTCTTCTTGTTGATCTTTCCAACGGCCGCCCTTGCCATCGCCCCCGCATGGGGCATGGGTTTTGCCGATGTGCTTGTGCTTGGTGCGCCGCTTTACATCATGTTCGGGCTTGGGACGCTGCCAGCGGGCTGGCTTGGCGACAGGATGGATCGGCTGACATTGATTGCGGTGTTCTTTGCCGGATGCGGGGCGTCAAGCATCTGGGTGTCTTTGGCGACGGGGCCGATGGCGATGACGATCGGGCTTGCATCACTGGGTCTTTTCGCCGCGATTTATCATCCGGTCGGTCTTGCACATGTGACACAGACCGGGCTGCGGTCGGGCCGGGCATTGGCCATCAACGGTGTGTTTGGCAATATGGGGCTGGCGGGGGCGGCGGTCACGACCGGGGTTTTGGCGCAGTTTTTCGGCTGGCAAAGCGCGTTTGCTTGTCCGGGCGTCATTTCAGTCGCCCTTGGCGGTGTCTTGTTTTACCGCAGCAAGAAACGCCGCCCCCTTGGCGCCTCAGACAGCCAAGCTGACGGCCCCATTATCGCCACGCATGGCCGCCGAACCCAATGGACCGTTTTCTTGGTGATTTGTATTGCGGCGGTTCTTGGCGGGATGGTGTTCAATATGGTGACAATTTCGCTGCCAAAGTTTCTTGGCGACAGGCTTGCCGGTGAAACGGTTGATCTGGCATGGGTGGGCGCGCAGGCGGGCGTTATCTTCGGTGTCGCCGCCTTTGCCCAATTACCCGTCGGAGAGCTTTTGGACCGGATCGGCGCGCGCCCGGTTTATCTGTGCCTGCTGGCCGCAGAAGCCGTGCTTTTGCTGGCCCTTACCCAAGCGACAGGCTGGGCGGCCTTCGTGTTAGCACTGCTTGTCGTTACCGTAATTTTCGCGGGCATTCCGATTACCACATGGATGGTCGGGCATTATCTTGATGCGGCTGTGCGGTCGCGCGCGGTGTCGGTGGAATATGCCTTGTCGCTGGGCATAGGGTCAGCGGCCGTGCCGCTGTTTGCTTATTTGCAACGCGCGGGGCTTGGGTTCGATCTGCAGTTCGCGGGTCTGGCATTGTCATCGGCACTTATGTTTGCAGCGGCGTTATTCTTGCCGAAATCCGAGCCCAAGACCGGCTGATCAGGCCGCTCATCCATCCCCAATCGGCGCTAGGATTTCGCAAACCCCTTGACGTTTCGCGCGCAAGATAGGCAGATCTGCAAAAATCGTGGGTCAAGGTTTCGCAATGGCCAGCCCCGCCCTTGCCGCGAACAGGCCAGCACCAAAGGAAAAGCGATGACAGTCAAATTCGGAGTTTTGGGTGCCGGCCGTATCGGTCAGGTTCATGCGCGCGCGATTGCCTCGGTTTCGGGAGCCGAATTGGTGGCAATTGCCGATCCGGTCGCGGCGGCGGCGAAAGCTGTGCAAGATGCTTACGGCTGCGCCATTCGCACGATTGATGAAATCGCGGCATCAGATGACATTGATGCCGTGGTGATCTGCACCCCCACTGACACACATGCCGATCTGATCGAGGAATTCGCCAAGCGTGGCAAAGCGGTGTTTTGCGAAAAGCCGATTGATCTGAATTTGGCGCGGGTCAAGGCCTGTCTGGATACGGTTGCACAGACCGGAACCACGCTGATGGTTGGCTTTAACCGCCGGTTTGATCCCGATTTCAGGGCGCTGAAAGCCGCGATTGATGCGGGCCAGATCGGAGATGTCGAAATGGTCACCCTTACCTCGCGCGATCCGGGCGCCCCGCCGGTTGACTATATCAAACGCTCGGGCGGGATCTTTCGAGATATGACGATCCATGATTTTGACGTGGCGCGCTGGATGCTGGGTGAAGAGGTGGAAACCGTCATGGCGGCCGCCTCGGTTTTGGTTGATCCGGCGATTGGGGCGGCGGGCGATTATGACAGTGCGAACGTGCTTTTGACCACGGCGTCGGGGCGCCATTGCAGTATCACCAATTCGCGCCGCGCCAGCTATGGCTATGATCAGCGGATAGAGGTGCATGGCGCAAAAGGCGCGGTATCGGTTGAAAACATCCGCCAATCGCGCATCGAAATCGCCAATAAAGACGGGTATTCCCGCCCGCCGCTGCTTGATTTCTTCATGACGCGCTACGCCGATGCCTATGCGGCAGAGATCGCGTCATTCGTGGCGGCCATTCAAAACCGAACGCCGCCTGAAACCACCGGCCATGACGGGCTGATGGCGCTGGCGCTTGCCGATGCCGCGGTGAAATCGGTTGAGACGGGCCGGGCGATCAAGCTGTCAGAGGTTTTGGGGTGACCTTGCCCCCCGGGCACCGCCATGGGTTCTTGCGCTAGCCAAGCAGCGTTGCCATACGCCGCATTGCCAGCGCATAGCCTTCAACCCCGAAGCCCGCGATGACGCCATCGGCGCGCAGGGAAACGAAGGAATGATGGCGAAAGCTTTCGCGCTTGTGGACGTTAGAGATATGCACCTCAAGCACCGGGCCTTCAAAGGCATTCAGCGCATCAAGAATGGCGACTGAGGTATGGGTGAAGGCACCGGGGTTGATGATGATCCCGGCGGCTTTGCTGCGCGCCTCATGCGCCCAGTCGATGATCTGGCCTTCCCAGTTTGACTGAAAGAACGCGGCCTGAAGCCCCGCATCTTTCGCCACAGCCAGACATGCCGCCTCGACATCGGCAAGGGTCTCATGGCCATAGATCTCGGGTTGGCGTTGACCCAGCAGGTTCAAATTCGGCCCGTTGAGGACATAGATCAGCTTGCTCATCCGTTCACACCTTTCTTGACGATCGCGGCACCTGCGACGGGGCAACGCATTGGGATGCATCTGCCTGACCATCTTACAGTGTCAATAAATCCTGTGCGCAGCCAGTCAACA
>JBAUHP010000162.1:0-11927 GCA_049680345.1 Albidovulum sp.
TCGTGGCTTTATGCGGGTTCTTGTCGGGCGGCACCATCTTTGGCACTGGCTATCACGAGGCCTATTCGGTCATTCATGGCGGCAATGAGCTGCCGCTATTCTTCGTGCCCCTCAAGATGATCGCCACCGCAGTGTCATCCATCAGCGGCATACCGGGGGGGCTCTTTTCCCCGTCTTTGTCTGTTGGCGCCGGAATCGGATCCTTCGTGGCACATTTCTTGGATGTCTCAAGCATTCCGCAATTCGCACTATTGGGGATGGCCGCCTATCTGACCGGCGTGTTGCAATCGCCCATCACCTCGGTGGTGATCATGGCCGAGATGACCGATAATCACACCATGGTCGTGCCGCTGATGATCTGTGCGTTGATCTCCAATACGATCTCTAAACAGATCTCATCGGTCAGCCTATACCACAGCTTGTCGGCAGCCTTCTTGCCGCAGCCCACCCCAGAATCTGAGGCCGCAGATGAACCGCAGCCAACGAAACCGCGAAACGGTTGAACCGATGCAAACCTTGACCCCCAGTTCCGACCAGATCCGCGGTTTTCGAGATGCGCTTGGCCGCTATGCGACCGGCGTCACAGTTGTAACGGCGATGGGCCAGCGGGGGCCGGTGGCGGTGACGGCAAACAGCTTTACGGCCGTATCGCTTTCTCCGCCTTTGGTACTTTGGTGCCCGGCCAAACAATCAGCCCGATTTGAAGCGATGGCATCGGCCCGGCATTATGCAATTCACATCCTCGCCGCCGATCAGATCGACCTTTGCAAACGCTTCGCCAGATCGGGCGACGATTTCGCCGGCATAAATTCGGAACAAACGCCCGAGGGCGCGCCGCTATTACCGGGCGTTCTGGCGCGTTTCGATTGTGCCGCGCATGATCAGCACGACGGCGGCGATCACGCGATTTTGGTTGCACGGGTCTTGCGGGCCAGCTTCCGGGATGGCGCGCCATTGTTGTTTTGGGGCGGCTCTTACGGTGATTTCCTTAAGCATGACTGAGATTATTCTTGGGCCTCTGTTTCAAACCCGCACAGAAGTGTAAAATTTCGCAAAGTTTGCAATTGCATACCCAGAGCGGCTAGGCTCAATCAAAAGCTTGGTTAAGAAATATAAACCTCGGGCAGGCAAAATGGGCATGCGCAATATAAGGCAGACAGGCCATGGTTGATGAGACGATGAGTTCCGACAAAGGCGATGAAGACAACGCCCCCAATACGCCCGTTGTCACTCGCAACCGGGCCGGAACCCGCCAACTGAACTTTCAGACCACCAGCCGCAACTCCGCTGAATTTCGCACATGGTTTCGCGGCGAGCATACGAATTTCAACCCAGATATTGCCCGGCTGCTTGACGTCAAGGCCGCCGAGGAATTCGTGTTGCAAGGCTGGGTGCCGAAAAAGCCGGTCATTACCCCCGACACCCAGATCACAGCCTTTGGCAGCTGTTTTGCCGCCAATATCTCCAACTGGCTTTCCAAGCGCCGCTTTCGCGTTCTCAACAAAGATGACGCCGCCAAGAATGCCTATGTGGTGGCTTGCGGCGAAGGCATGGTCAATTCCTTTGTCATTCGTCAGCAATTCGAATGGGCCTGGGAAAACAAGTCTTTCGACGGCGCGCTTTGGCATGGTTATAAGGCCGAGGAATACGGCTACGACCCCGCCATTCAGGCGGAAACCCGGCGGATCTTCGATGCAACCGACTTTTTCATCCTGACCTTCGGACTGTCGGAGGTTTGGTATGATGAACCGACCGGCAATGTCTTTTGGCGCACCATTCCAAAAGATGTCTACGACCCCGCGCGGCATAAATTCCGCGTCTCGACCGTTGAAGAAAACCGCGACAATCTGCGTGCCATCTACCGACTGATCCGCAAGCACCGGCCCGACGCCAAGATCTTGTTCACGCTGTCGCCGATACCTTTGATTGCGACGTTCCGCGATGTGTCATGCCTGACGGCAAATTCCGTCTCAAAGGCGGTGCTGCGGGTCGCCATTGATGAGGTGGTGCGCGAGTTTCGCGATGAAGGTGTGCTAAGCTACTGGCCATCTTATGAATTGGTCACGGATGTCTTTGCCCTGCCCTACAAACCCGATCGCCGCCATCCGCAAGGCTCGGTTCTTGATTATATCATGACGCTTTTCGAACATGCCTGGTGCGTGGATACGAAAGCGCCGCGCCCTTCGCTGACTTTGGCCTGGGCGCAGGCACTGGCCGATGCCCAGCTTTTGCCGCCCATTATGGCGCGCGCAATCCAAAGCCGCCGTCCGCGAAAGCTGCGCCAATTCGCAGCCTTGCCAGAGCTTAGCAATGATGGCGCCATCGACAAGGCTTTGCGCAAACTGTCAAGCGATGTGCTGGCCGCCTGGAAAGCAGAAGATACGCCCGAACCGGCGGATCGCGAAGGGGGCGTGGTGGGTGATGACGGGCTCGAACCGCCGACATCTTCGGTGTAAACGAAGCGCTCTACCAACTGAGCTAATCACCCGGACGTGGTGGTCATAAACCGACCGGGGCGGCTCAGCAAGGGGGGAGATTACGAAAGTCGTGTCTGGCGTCCATCTTTGATGCGATAGACAACGCCCTGCCCGTCTTGCAGCCCGGAAATCTCCTCCAAATCGAGGCCCAGTAACGCGCCGCGCAAGAAACGCAAGAAAACCCCGTGGGTCACGACCACAGACGGGCGATCAAGGCGTGCCAAGAATGCCCGGACCCGCGCCTCAACGCCAATGAACCCTTCGCCTTCGGGCGCGGCATCATTCCAAAAGAACGGATCACGCTCATCGGTCGCGCCGGGCGCGCTGGCGGCAATCTGATCGTTCGTAAGACCTTGCCAAAGGCCCACGTCAATTTCTTGAAGCAACGGATCTTCTTCGATCACCCCCTCAAACCGGGTGAGCGCAAGCTTCGCAGTCTGGCGTGCACGCCCTTGCGGGCTTGATATGAACTGAAAATCGGCGGAGTTTACTTTGGCTTTCGCCAGAATCTCGCCCTGCCTGATTGCTTGCGCGCGCCCCTTTTCGGTCAGCGGTGAATCAAGCCGTCCCTGAAACCGCCCTGCCCGGTTCCATTCAGTTTCGCCATGGCGCAATAAGAAAAGTTCTGGATACATGTCGATCCCTAAAAGAAAAAGCGCACCTTCTAGAGGCGCGCTCTGAAAATCATGGTGGGTGATAAGGGATTTGAACCCCTGACATCTTCGATGTGAACGAAGCGCTCTACCACTGAGCTAATCACCCGTTATCGGGGTCTTTAGCCTTGATCGCCTTTCACTGCAATACCCGCAGCATGGGCGGGATGAGGCGGCTTTTTCGCCCATTTGCGGTCGGATTTGGCCGGTTAGACGACGCACGGCCATGGGCATTTCAAGAAAAGGGCGCAACCTTGGCTGCGCCCTTTTCACTATTCGAATTCAAACGCCTGACAGGCCAACATAGCAGCATCGCAATCAATGCGCCGTTGCAGTTGCCCCATCACCCTTGTTTGCCAGTGTCGCCTTGGCTGCGGCCTCCTCGGCGGCCTCATCCCAGACGATTGGTTCGGGCTTTCGCACCAAAGCAAGCTCCAGAACTTCGCGCACATGGGCGACCGGGATAATCTCTAGCCCGGCTTTCACATTGTCGGGAATTTCGGTCAGATCCTTGGCGTTTTCTTCTGGGATCAGAACCGTTTTTATTCCGCCGCGCAGGGCCGCAAGCAGCTTTTCCTTCAGCCCCCCGATGGCCAGCACATTGCCGCGCAATGTCACCTCGCCAGTCATCGCGATGTCTTTCTTGACCGGAATGCCGGTCAGCACTGAAACGATAGATGTCACCATACCCACACCTGCCGAGGGGCCATCTTTCGGTGTCGCCCCCTCTGGCACATGGACGTGGATATCAATCGTTTCAAAACGCGGTGGCATGAAGCCGATCTCGGGGCTGATTGAGCGAACGAATGACGCAGCCGCGTCAATCGATTCCTTCATTACATCGCCCAATTTGCCAGTGGTCTTCATCCGACCCTTGCCCGGCAGCCGCAAAGCCTCAATCTGCAACAGATCGCCGCCCACACTGGTCCAGGCCAGGCCCGTGACCACGCCAACCTGATCCTCTTTTTCGGCCAAGCCATAGCGGAAGCGTTTGACGCCCAGATATTCCTCAAGCACTTCGGGCGTTATGTCGACAGTCGTGGCATCCTTGCGAACAATCTTGGTCAGGGCCTTGCGCGCAAGCTTTGAGATTTCGCGTTCAAGATTTCGCACCCCCGCCTCGCGGGTGTAAGTACGGATCATTTCTTTCAAGGCGCTGTCACTCAGGGTGAATTCGCTTTTCTTTAGCCCGTGATTCTTGACCTGCTTCGGGATCAGGTGCTGTTTCGCAATCTCGTGTTTCTCATCTTCGGTGTAGCCCGCCAGCGGAATAATCTCCATCCGGTCCAAAAGTGGGCCGGGCATGTTGTAGGTATTGGCGGTGGTCAGGAACATCACGTTCGAAAGGTCATATTCGACCTCAAGGTAATGATCGACAAAGGTGGAGTTTTGCTCCGGGTCCAGAACCTCCAGCATGGCGCTGGCCGGATCGCCCCGGAAATCCTGCCCCATCTTGTCAATTTCATCCAGCAAGATCAGCGGATTGGTGGTTTTCGCCTTTTTCAGCGCCTGAATGATCTTGCCCGGCATAGAGCCGATATAGGTGCGCCGGTGGCCGCGGATCTCAGATTCGTCGCGCACACCGCCCAGCGATATGCGAATAAATTCGCGCCCTGTGGCCTTGGCGACCGATTTTCCCAACGAGGTCTTGCCAACGCCCGGAGGGCCAACAAGGCACAATATCGGGCCTTTCATCTTTTGGCTGCGCTGCTGAACCGCCAGATATTCCACAATACGTTCCTTGACCTTCTCAAGCCCGTAATGGTCATCGTCCAGCACCGTTTGCGCGGCTCTGAGATCTTTCTTGACGCGGGATTTCACCCCCCACGGCAAGGCCAAAAGCCAGTCAAGATAGTTGCGAACCACGGTCGCCTCGGCTGACATCGGCGACATGGATTTAAGCTTTTTCAGCTCTGCTTCAGCCTTATCGCGTGCCTCTTTCGAGAATTTGGTATTCGTGATTTTTTCGACGAGTTCGTTGATCTCGTTCTGGCCGTCTTCGCCGTCGCCCAGCTCCTTCTGAATGGCCTTCATCTGCTCATTCAGGTAATATTCACGCTGGGTCTTTTCCATCTGGCCCTTAACGCGGGTCTTGATCTTTTTCTCGACCTGAAGAACCGACATTTCGCCCTGCATCAGGCCGTAAACCTTCTCAAGCCGTTCAGCCACGTCCAGGGTTTCCAAAAGCTCCTGCTTTTGTTCGACCTCAATACCAAGATGCCCTGAAATCAGGTCTGCCAGCTTGGCAGGTTCACGGGTTTCGGCAACTGCCGACAATGCCTCTTCCGGGACGTTCTTCTTTATTTTTGAATATTTTTCAAACTCTTCGCCGACCGAACGCAAAAGCGCTTCGACGGCCGCTGGATCGCCGGCAAGCTCGGTCAGCGGTTCGGCGAGCGCTTCAAAAAAGTTCTCATTCTCAACGAATTCGGTGATGCGCACGCGCGATTGTCCCTCGACCAGCACTTTGACGGTGCCGTCGGGCAACTTCAAAAGTTGCAAGACATTCGCCAAGACACCCGCGCGGTAGATGCCATCGGTTTTCGGGTCATCAACTGTTGGGTCGATTTGCGACGACAGCAAAATCTGGCGGTCGTCTTGCATCACTTCTTCCAGCGCCCGCACTGATTTTTCGCGCCCCACGAACAGCGGCACGATCATATGCGGAAAGACCACAATATCGCGCAAAGGCAAGACCGGGAATTTCTGGGCAAAAATGTCTTTCATTCTTGTTCCTTTCAGGCAGGAAAGCTCTGGCCCCATCCGTTGGCAGCCTTGTCTTTCCCCAGTTCAGGGGATGTATCTAGGTGTTGCCCGACACTACTTCAACCAGGTCGCTTTGCGTATCGCAGCGACAATGCCCCGAACGCTACGCCTTGGGCAAGCTTAGTTTGCAAATAATTCCTTGATCTTTCCCCTAAGGGGAAGGCTGCCTCAGATCAGACCGTAGCCGGTTGCAGAGGAAACGGCCTGACTGCCGGTCTTTGCCTGCAGCTTGGACTTGGCGTTCTTGAGGCGCTGCTTGATCGCCCCCTCGGATACCCCAAGAATACCTGCGATTTCCTTGACAAGTCTGCCGTCTTTGATCATGCGCAAGACCTCCAACTCAGCCTTGGTCAGGTTTGTAGGAGGAACCATTGAGGTATGTAAGATCCTTAACCAGTCTTGCAAATCGGCAATTTCGCTATCGTTGAACTCGCGATCTCCACGCAAGAAATTTCCAAAGCTGCGCAGGCCCGTCTGGCCCGGCTCACAAAAGCAAACGGCAACACCATAAGTCAGGCCGAACCTTGCGGCCGCAAGAAGAACATCTCTGGGGTCGGGCAGCTTGATCTCGCTCCAGCGCGTTGCGCCGTCGTTTTGGTAAAGCCAATGCATCACCGGATCGGCGAGCATGTAGTTTTGCCTAGTATAATGATCGATCCAGTCGGTTGGCAGAAAATTATATTCCGCCATCGGAAATGCGAAACCCACCCTAAGGGCCACATAGTGGCCCAAGGGGGCAAGCCCCGCAGCCTCCCTGTTGGGCGAATCGCCCCCCGCTATTGGCCCTATGTTACGATATCTTGCCAAACCTTTTTTCGTTCCATGCCTTGATTGCTGCCGAATGTTATCATGACATTCTAACACCGCCCAAGTAAACTGCGAACAATCAAGGGCGGCACGTAGTAAACAAGGACGGTGCGTAAAGATCGTGGACTCACAAAATGAACTCATTAGGCGCTTGCGCCGCCGCAGCCCTGCGGGTTTCGCTATTGCGCTGCATGTCACCTACACGACACCAAAATATTATCTCGTCGCCTATGAGAAGGACTGGCTCGACTACTACTCGTCGAAGGGTTTCATCATGAATGACCCAACTGCGCATTGGGGGTTTGCCAATACCGGATCAATCCGCTGGAGCGAGTTGAAAGACGATGACCCCGCCGGGGTTTTGAGTGATGCCGCGCGCTTCGGGCTGAAGTACGGGCTGACGACTTCGGTCCTGACCGATGGATCGCGAACCATTGCAAGCTTTGCGCGCGACGACAGGGAGATGTCTGATATTGACGCCGCAGCCATTCGCAAGGATGTGGCCGAATTGCACCGGCTGACTTTGGGGGCAGAGTTTTTCACCCCCACCTTGCATGAAACCCTGCGCCAGTTGTCAATCTATCTGACCCACGGCTGAATCAAAGCGGCTCTATATCGCCCGCCGCGCGTGCTGCGTGAAAGGCGGCCGTGTATTCGGCAAACTTTCCGACACTGATCGCATCGCGCATGCCCTGCATAAGCTCTTGATAGTAATGCAAGTTATGCCAAGTCATCAGCATTGAGGCGATAATCTCGCCAGACCGAAAGACGTGGTGCAAATAGGCGCGGCTGTAATTTCGGCACGCGGGGCAGCTGCAATTTTCATCCATAGGGCGCGGGTCGTTCTGGTGGCGGGCATTCTTGATATTGACCACCCCGTGACGGGTGAAGGCTTGACCGGTGCGCCCTGAACGCGAAGGCAAGACGCAATCCATCATATCAATCCCGCGCGCAACTGCGCCGACGATATCATCCGGCTTGCCCACCCCCATAAGATAGCGGGGTTTGTCCTCGGGCAGCATGTCGGGGGCGTAATCAAGCACCGAAAACATCACCTCCTGGCCTTCGCCCACAGCAAGACCGCCGACGGCATAGCCGTCAAACCCGATTTCTTTTAGCGTCTCGGCACTTTCAGCGCGCAGATCCTTGGTCACCCCGCCTTGCTGGATACCAAAAAGTGCGTGGCCCGGACGATCCCCAAAGGCATCGCGCGACCGTTGCGCCCAGCGCATCGACAACCGCATGCTTTCGGCCACCGTCTCAACGGCTGCTGGCAGGGCCGGGCATTCATCAAAACACATAACGATATCGCTGCCCAACAGCCGCTGGATCTCCATCGAGCGTTCTGGCGTCAGCATATGTTTGGAGCCATCAATATGGCTGGAAAAGCGCACCCCCTCCTCAGACATCTTGCGCAAGGCGGCAAGGCTCATGACCTGAAAACCGCCACTATCTGTCAAAATCGGCCGATCCCAGTTCATGAAGCGATGAAGCCCGCCAAGGGCTGCAATCCGCTCTGCGGTGGGACGCAGCATCAGATGGTAGGTGTTGCCCAGCAAGATATCGGCACCGGTATCGCGCACCTGTTCGGGCAACATCGCCTTGACCGTGGCCGCCGTGCCAACCGGCATGAAGGCAGGTGTACGGATCTCACCACGAGGGGTGTTGATAACCCCGGTGCGGGCGCGCCCGTCGGCGGCGTTCAAAGTGAAGGATATACGCTTGTTCATGGCGGCGCGTCATAGCCGAGCCGGACCGCCTTGGAAAGGGTCGCCAGAAACGCGGTGGGCACGGCACCGGTCAAAGTCGCGTCACCAGCACTGGACCTTCGCCAGCAATTCCCTATATATTCACTCAGGAACTGAACGGACCGATCATGACAGCCGAACCAACAGACCCGATTGAGGGTACCCCTTTGATTAAACCGTCCACGACGGATCATCCGCTTTACGAAGATGTGGTGGCCGCCTGTCGTTCGGTCTATGACCCCGAGATCCCGGTCAATATCTATGACCTTGGCTTGATCTATACGATTGAAATTTCACCCGAAAATGCCGTTGATGTGACCATGACCCTTACCGCGCCGGGTTGCCCGGTGGCTGGCGAAATGCCCGGCTGGCTGGCCAGTGCGATTGAGCCTTTGGACGGTGTCAAAGAGGTTGATGTCCAAATGACGTTCGAGCCGCAATGGGGCATGGAAATGATGTCGGACGAAGCGCGGCTTGAATTGGGCTTCATGTAGTCATCCATATCAAGCCTTTTAGCTTGAAATATTACTTATCAAGTCATATAACTTGAAATTACGAAATCAAGCCACTGGACTTGAAATGATTCGCACAGCCGCAATCCTGACCGGAGATCTGATCGGTTCCACCGCAGCCGGGGCCGACGGAATTGCGCATGCAATGCAGATCCTTGCACAAACCGCCACCGAAGTTGCGAAATGGCCCGAAAGTGGTGCTGCAAAATTCACCCGGTTTCGCGGCGATGGCTGGCAAGTTCACATAGCACCGCAGCACCGCGCGCTGCGTGCAGCTTTGGTCTTTGCCGCCTCACTGCGCGCCGCACCAGATGCCCTGCAAACCCGCATCGCCATCGGCACCGGCCCCGTCGAAAGCCTGGGCGGGGATGATCTGTCCGACGCGCATGGCGCCGCTTTTGAAAATTCAGGGCGGGCTCTGGATCTTATGACCCGGGGGCAGCGGCTGCATCTTGGTGGCGATGATTTTACACCGCTTCATTGGGCGGTGATCGGCCTTATCGATGAACGCATGTCGCGCTGGACGCCCGAACAGGCCGAGGCCATGGCGCTGGCATTACCACCCGACGCGCCGACACAAGCAGAAATCGCGGCAAAGATCGGCATTTCCAGCCAAGCAATGAATTACCGTCTGACCGGCGCGGGCGCAGGCGCGATCCGCCGGGCGGTTCAGGCGTGGGAAGATCAGGAAGCCTCCAATGATTGAAACCCTCACCGCACTTCTGTTCGGCCATATTCTGGCGGATTTTGTGTTGCAAACCAGCTGGATCGCCGCCAATAAACGTCGTCTGCCGGCGCTGTTATTGCACGGCTTGATCGTTCTGGCCGCCACACAGGCCGCAACCGGCCGCTTTGAGGCACCGGAACTTTTGGTGCTGACGCTTGCCCATATCGGTATTGATTTTGCCAAAACCCGGATCTGCCCCACCGGCCTTACCGGTTATTTGGCCGATCAAGCGGCGCATCTGATAAGCCTTGTGGCTTTGGCACTGTGGTCACCGGATCTTTATGCGAGCGGGCTCTGGGCCAGCCAACCTGAAATGCCGCGTGCCATGGCCTATGTCGGCGGGGCAATCCTTACCATCCGCGCCGGCGGCTTTGCGGTGGGCGAGTTGATGCGCGATTATCAGCACGCCGCCTTGCCAGAAGGCCTGCCCAATGGCGGGCGGGTGATTGGCATGCTGGAACGTTCTGTCATCTTCTTGCTGGTTATGGTCGGCCAGCCCGCAGGCATCGGCTTTTTGATTGCGGCAAAATCCATCTTGCGGTTTGACACGGCCTCACAGAACCAACACGCCAGCGAATACGTGATTATCGGCACCCTTGCCTCATTCGCCTGGGCGCTGGCCGCTGCCTTTGCCACGCTTTGGTTTGCCACAGTTCTAACGCCATCTTGAGATAAGCCGCAGCACCCCCTAGATTGAGGGTAATGATATGGAGACGCAGATGTTCGGTATTCCCGGCAAGCCCCCCGTTACCCTAACCCCAAAGGCGGTCGCTCAGATCGCCCGCCTGATGACGCGCGACAACGCCTTTGGGCTTAAGCTTGGCGTCAAGAAGGGCGGCTGTGCGGGCATGGAATACACCATGGAATTCGCGCCCGAAGCCGGACCGCTTGATGAGGTCGTCGAGCAAGACGGCGCACGGGTGATGATTGCACCCATGGCGCAGATGTTCTTGTTCGGCACCGAGATTGATTATGAAACCACATTGCTGGAAAGCGGCTTCAAATTCCGCAACCCCAATGTCGTCGATGCCTGCGGCTGCGGCGAGTCGATCAAGTTCGATGAAAATCTGACGGCGGACAAGTGAGCGTATCTGACGCCGATATTGCCTTTGCGCTGGAACTGTTCGACGGGCTTGCCCCCTTGACCCACCGCAAGATGATGGGCGGGCTTTGCCTTTACCGCGACGGCATCATCTTCGCGATCTTGAACAGCGATGGCTCTATCTGGCTGAAGGGCGTGGGCGATTTTGCGCAAAAGATGGCGGGTGACGGCTGGCCGCGCTGGACCTATGCGCGTGAAGGCAAGAAGACGGTGGCCATGCCCTACTGGCGTTTGCCTGACGCCGCACTTGACGATCCGGCGCTCGCCTGCGATTTCGCTCTTCAGGCCCTGAAGGCCCTGAGCTAAGGAGATGGTAATGCGGAAGAAAATGGCGGCGGGAAACTGGAAGATGAATGGCCTGCAGGCGGCTCTCGCCGAGGTAAGCGCCCTGATCGCCGCCCATCCGACGCCAAAATCGCAGATTCTGATCTGCCCACCGGCAACGCTTTTGGCCCCCATGGCAGATGCGGTGGGTGCAGCCGCAATAGAGCTTGGCGGGCAAGACTGCCATGATCAGACGTCAGGCGCCCATACCGGTGATATCTCAGCGGCCATGTTGGCCGATGCGGGTGCCAGCCATGTCATCTTGGGCCATTCCGAGCGCCGCGCGGATCACGGCGAAGGTAATGCTTTGATCGCAGCTAAGGCGCGCGCGGCCCATACAGCCGGGCTGACCGCAGTGATTTGCATCGGTGAAACCGAAGCCCAGCGGGATGCGAATGAGACGCTGGCGGTGATCGGCGCACAGCTGCAAGGATCGCTGCCCGCGACCACCACAAGCGGCAATACCGTCATTGCCTATGAACCGGTCTGGGCCATCGGCACCGGGCGCACCCCGACACTGGCGCAAATCGCCGAAGTGCATGATTTCCTTCGGGGCGAACTGACCATGCGTTTTGGTGAAAAGGCAGAAGACTTCCGCTTGCTATACGGCGGTTCGGTCAAACCCAGCAATGCGGCCGAGATCTTTGCCATCGAAAATGTCGATGGCGCGCTTGTCGGCGGTGCCAGCCTGAAAGCCGCCGATTTTGGCGCCATCATCGCAGCCCTCGACGCGGCCTAAGCAACCAGACTGGGGGGAGCCGCGCCATGCAAAGCCTGTCACAATCCCCAACCGACGCGGGCTTCGTTCAAG
>JBAUHP010000163.1:0-5885 GCA_049680345.1 Albidovulum sp.
TGACCGCCGCTGCCGAAGACCCGCCCGGCCCCCTATTGGCGCAGCTTCGTATTGGCGGTATCATGGTCTTGCCGGTGGGGCAGTCAGACACGGTACAAAGCCTGATCAAGGTCACGCGCCTTGAACAGGGTTTTGATTACGAAGAAATGCGACCCGTGCGTTTCGTGCCACTGATCGAAGGACTTGCACAAGACTGACATGGGCTTTGCTTAATAAAAGCGTGACGCGTAACATAAATGAAGGCCCCCCAAGAATGGGCCACACCGCGAGGATCCGAGCAATGACAAATAACACCACAAAGACATTCATGCAGCTGGCCTTTTTGGGCACCGCAATCGCTACATTGACGGCCTGTGAACAGGGCGGCGGGCTGGACTTTGATCTGCGCAATTTCGGTCAAGGCGGGTTTTCAACCTCTGCGGCCGCGCGCAATGCCTCATCAAGTCGGCCCGAGACCGATGCGCGCGGTGTCATCTCTTATCCGGGCTATCAGGTCGCCGTCGCGCGCCGGGGTGATACGGTTGAAAGTGTTGCGGCCCGCGTAGGCTTGCCCGCCGCAGAACTGGCCAGCTACAATGCCGTGCAACCCGGCACTGCCTTGCGCCAAAATGAGGTTCTGGCCTTGCCACGCAGGGTAGCCGAGCCCGGTGCCGTGGCAGGCACCAATGCGGGCGGCCCCATAGACGTCACCACCATCGCCTCTGGCGCCATTGACCGCGCCGAGGCGGGCAATCAGCCAAGCAGTTCTGCCGCCACGGCGACACCCACCGCCGCCAAACCAATCACCGCACCCGCAGGGCCGGAACCGACCCGCCATAAGGTCGTTCGCGGCGAAACTGCCTATTCCATCGCGCGCAGTTACGATGTGAACGTACGCGCATTGGCCGACTGGAACGGTCTTGGCAACGATCTTGCGGTGCGCGAAGGTCAAATCCTGCTGATCCCGGTTTCGGCGGGCCGCGCTTCAGTGCAAGAAACGGTGACGGCACCGGGCGAAGGCTCTCCCACACCCACACCGCCTTCTGCGGCAAAACCACTGCCTGCCGAAACCCCCGCCGCCGCGTCCGAGCCGGTCAAGACACCCCCCGCCCCGGACCTTGGGACCACGTCATCCTCAAAACTTTCGATGCCGGTGAATGGCAAGATCATTCGCGGCTACCAAAAGGGCAAATATGAGGGCATCGACATTGCCGCCGCCGCCGGTGCGCCGGTGGGCGCAGCCGGTGACGGTGTGATTGCGGCCATCACCAAAGACACCAAACAGGTGCCGATCATCGTGATCCGCCACGGCGACCCCAAAGACAAGAAGGCGCTTTTGACGGTTTATGCCAATGTCGACAAGATAACCGTCAAGAAGGGCGACAAGGTCAAGCGCGGCCAACCGATTGCGGCCGTGCGCGCGTCAGACCCGGCATTCATGCATTTCGAAGTGCGTCTTGGCGTCGAAAGCACCGATCCGATGTCCTATCTGACCCAGTAACACCGCGTCAGATAGCGTTTCGCTTTAGCCCGGCAAGGCCACAGGTGGTGTGCCTTGCGGGCGAAAGGCGTTGCGCGACGCGCGATCAGCTTGCGGGCTTAGGCCAAATTCATCGACATAGTGGCGCACCATCGGGGTAGAGCTTGCATAGCCCACGGCAAGTGCGATCTGCGTCAGATTGGCATCGGAGAATTGCACAAGCTGACGGGCTTTGCGCATCCTTACCATGCGGTAATAGTGCAGCGGCGTCTGCCCGGTTGCCCGATGAAAGGCCCGATCAAACTGGCGCGAAGACATGCCAAGCCGCCGGGCCACTTCGGCTATTGTCAGCGGTTCTTCGATATTGTCGGAAAACAGCCGAATCGCACGGGTCACTGCCATAGGCAAAGCGTCGCGGGTCCGGTCCGCGCGGTAGCCTGGCAAAAGCTGGGTCACATCGGGGCCGCGCACCACCGGATGCTGAAACCAGCACGCAACTTCGGTCATCACCTCTGGCCCCAGATCATCTTCGATCAGCTTGAGCATCAGATCAAAGACCGCCATGGCACCCGCCGCCGTGATGCGCCCGCGATCAAAGGTGATCATCGCCTCGCGCGCCTCCAACTTCGGAAACTCCGCCTTGAAAGCGGCTTCATAGCACCAGTGAACCGAGCATCCCCGCCCTTCCAGAACCCCACTGCGGGCAAGCGGAAATACCCCGCCTGAAAAGCCGCCAATGGGCATGCCCTGCCGCGCCATCCAACGGATTTCGCCATGCGCCTTCTTGGGGTTGCGAAACCCCCCCGAGGGGCTGGACAGAAAGAACAGATAATCAAGGCCTTTGACCTCTTCCAGCGACTGGGTCGGATCAAAAACCACCTCGGCAGAAGAGGTCACCCGCGCCCGGTCTTCCGATATGACCGCCCAAGAAAAATACTTCCGCCCGATAATCTCATTCGCCGCTCGCAAGGGTTCAATCGCCGAGGTCAGGCACGCCATGGGAAACCCCTCAAAGAGAAGGAATCCAAGATGCTTGCTTTTTTTACTTACAGTCATAATTATCGCACTGAGAGGAATATCTGTCTTGGTCTGTCCGCCCCATTTGGATAAGCACAGGCGATTGATTCTACGCCATGAATTTCGGGCCGCACCCACAGGGCCATCATACCATAGCAGCAATGAGGAGCCATATGGCAAGCGCCAAAGCCAAAACCGCCACGCAAAAGCCGTTGCACCAGGATCCGCACCGGGTCTCTGAACCGCGTGAAAAGAACCTTGAAGTGGCCATTGGCCGGGCTGTGCGTACATTTCGCCGCCAAAAGGTAATGACGGTCGCAGATCTGTCGAAACAGACGGGTCTTTCGATCGGGATGTTGTCGAAGATCGAAAATGGCATTACCTCGCCTTCGCTTTCGACCATGCAATCTTTGGCCCACGCGCTTTCGGTGCCGATCACCTCTTTCTTTCGCCGCTATGAGGAAAAGCGCGAGGTCATGCATGTGAAGGCCGGCAAAGCAGTTGAGATAGAACGCGCGGGCACGCGCTCGGGCCATCAATACAACCTTTTGGGCCATATCGGCGCCAATGCCAGCGGCGTGATTGTAGAACCCTATATGATCACCTTGTCGGAAAGCTCGGATGTGTTTCCGACCTTCCAGCACGATGGGATCGAGATCCTTTATATGCTGGAAGGCGAGGTTGAATATCGCCACGGCGAACAGACCTTCTTGATGCAGCCCGGCGACAGCCTGTTTTTTGATGCCGATGCCCCGCACGGGCCTGAAAAGCTGCACAAGCTGCCCGCGCGGTTCTTGTCGGTCATCTCCTATCCGCAAGCCGACTGAAACCGACCAATGCCAATGCGCCCCAGCCTCCTGCGCGCGTCAACCTCTTGTGCGCGCCAGCCTCCTGTGCGCGTCACTCTCTTTGGTTCAAGCCTCTTTGGCCCCGTCTTCTTCTGTTAAAATTACCTCGGGGTCCCGGGCAGAGCCCCGGCCTTCCCCCCGGTTCTCTCACCCAAAACCGCCGCCTTAAAGGGTTTTAACTTTACGCCGCAATCACCTGAAAGCCGCAATCACCTGACGCTGCCTGAAATCGAATATTTCAACGTCTTAGATGATGCTTGATGCTTCAAGGCAGTCTGAAAACGCTCTAATCGTCGGCAAAGATCCCGGGGCTTGTCTCGGCGCCATCATCATATTGCGACAACCATTCGATGATCTTCGGGCGGTTGTCGATGAAACCTTTGTAGGTCGCCAGTTCCGCAGGCAGATCACGGATCACACGGTGAAAGCGACGCCCCCATTTGGGCACGGTGACCAGTTCACCCAGCTTGATCAGATAGCAACGGATCGGAAAGACCAGCGCATTTGAGCGTGGCAGGCGAAAGAAGGTCTGCAATTCCACCCGCAGGTGCATCTTTTCGGCCATGTTTTCCATGGTCAGATCTTGCTTCATCACCCCCCATTTGTGGTAGTTTTCGGGGCTGGTGTCCAACAAAGGATTGACCGTCATGGTCCAGTTCAGACGCCGCGCGGGCGCGCCTTGCTGAACGTTCAGCAAGAACTTCAAGGCCCGCACGAAAATCCCCATCTCATGCGCCTTGGGCACCGGGGCGTGCCATTCGAAAAAGTTCATGCCGATGTCGAAGTCCAGACTCCAATCGGCCTGGGTCGTCACCATCCCCGCATCCATCCACAGGTTATCGTCGCGCTGATCGAGCACGGCAAAATCGCCCTGGGTCTGGCGGGTGATATATTCCATGGGCCCGTAGGGCAGCGTGGCTTCATCCAGAAAGGTGAATTTCTGGTCTATCCCCAGGGGCCGGTTGATCCAGTGCCAGTTGTTGCCATCCCGGGTCAGGGTGAAAAGATCGGGGTATTCCTCGGCCTTCGAAACCATGATCAGCTCTAACAGATCCCAGCCCGCCAGCGTCATATGCGGCAGGCTTTGGCAACGCAAAGGATCCTCGGCCAGAACCTTGGCACGGTCCGCCATTTCCGAGACGTAATGTTCATCAACATCAAAGGTGCGTTCAAACACCGAGCCGGGGCGGTAGGATTTGTGCGGCTCCATATTCACCGAATACATGTAGCTGTCTTCGTGAAACGGGAAGGGAAACCGCTTTATCGCCTCGGGCGAATTGCGAAAGGTGAAATCGTCGCGAAACGTCTCATCACGGAAATTGATGGTCATGAAAGCCTCCTATCGGTCCAGCACAAGGGTCTTGCCCTCGAACCGTGACACGCATGGCATGATCTTTTTACCGCTGGCATGCTGGTCTTCGGTCAGCCAGTGATCGTTGTGCAGGAATTTTCCGTCATAGCCGATGACATCGGTCTCGCATTGCCCGCAAGCCCCACCCCGGCACAGATAAGGTGCATCGACGCCAGCCGCCTCAATTGCTTCAAGCAAGCTTTGATGTTCGCCGACCTGAATGACCTTGTTTGACACGGCCAGCTTGACCTCGAAGGGCTTGCCCGAGGGGGGGGCCAGGAATTCTTCGTGATGCACCGCCTCGCGCGGCCAGCCAAGGCTTTCGGCCTTGCCGCGCACCCAATTGATCATGCCCTTGGGACCGCAAACATAAAGATGGGTGCCAAGTGGCTGACCATCCAGCAGATTCTCTAGATCGATCATCTGCTTTTGGTCATCATGATAGATGTGCACACGGGTCGGGTGGCTTGCGACCAGTTCATCGGCGTAAGAGCCGAGTGCAGCCGTTCGCACCGAATAATGCAGCTCAAAATTCCCGTTCGACGCGGCAAGCTGTTTGATCTGCGCCAAAAACGGCGTGATGCCGATACCGCCTGCGATCATCAGATGCTTCTTGGCACGAAGATCCAGCGGGAAAAGATTGACCGGGTTCGAGATCACCATCTTCATGCCGGGCTTGACTTGCTTGTGCATGAACAAGGATCCCCCCCGCCCTTCGTCATCGCGCCGGACCGAGATCGTATAGGCAGAGCGATCGGCAGGATCGCTCATCAAAGAATATGGGTTCAGGCGGGTGATACCACCATCTTGCATCTCGACCACGGTATGGGCACCGCCGGAGAATGTCGGCATGAGGCCGCCATCGGTACGCGCAAAACGAAAGCGGGTGACCAGATCGTTCAGCGGCACGACATCGGTGACGGTGACAGCGATTTTTTCGGTTCCTGAACTCATTTGAAACGCTCCACCGGGTCGGGGACATTGCCGGGATCTTCGGCATCGACACGCACGCCCTGGAACGCCGCGATGCGGCGCGAATAATGGTCGCGCACAAAGAGATTGAGCCCGCAATGCGCACATTGGAACGGATCGGTCGTCACATCTTCGGTGATGCCCTTGCAATGCACACATTGCATCCGCCGCGCGGTTGATCCGCGATGTTCGGTCTGGATGGCAGAATGCGGGATACCGGCGTTGGTCGCCTCCAGCA
>JBAUHP010000164.1:0-4249 GCA_049680345.1 Albidovulum sp.
CGATGCCGGTCTGGAATGCCAGATCAAGCGATTGAGGCACTTCGGTTTCAAAGCTTCCCGTCGGTGTGCCGTTTTCGGTTGAGGTCAATGTATGGGTGATTGCCGATGTATAGGTCAGCGAAACCCGTGCGGCGATTTCGGGCTTTTCCCATGCGGCGCCCACGACATAACCCCATTCGCGGTTGGTGTTGGTGGACAGATTGTAAAACGGAATGCCAAGGCCGGGGGCGATGATTGTGACGTCACCTTTTGAGGCTTGCGAACGGATGCCGCCAAAGACCGAGATATGTGACGGAAATTCGTAGCGCAGCAATGCGGTGATCGCATCTGAGCGCAACTTGGCGGTGGTTCCGGCAAGCGCATAGCCAGAGCCTGCGGGGTAATCCACATCCGCGCCAATCGGTTCGTCAAGCACAATGGCGAAATCAAGGTTTTCGCTTAGCGCCTGTTTATAGCCCAAAGAATAGGTGCCATAGCCCGGCGCCATATCACCCGAAGCGCCGCCGAAGACCGTGCCGCTGACGTCGGGGCTGGCGTAGCCATAGCCCAATTCGACATAGGTGCCTTCTTCAAACAGGATTGACGTGAAAGCCCCGGCACGCTCTGTGCCACCAGCGAAAGCCGATCCGGCGCCCAGGGCGAAGATGCTTGCAGTTGTTAGAATCCGTCCCATCTTATGCTCATCCTCATGGGTTTTTATTGATGAAACAGACTAGGTCCGAAACGGTCCTTTGGTCAACGAATGACGTGGCGTCCACCGGGATTTCTTTGTCAATGCGGCATTCTTGCCATCTCTTTTATGCGCAAATTATACCAATTTGCGGCCAAAATCGCGGCGCCTCCGACAAAAACCCAAAGGTCGAAGGGTTCGGCGTAGAAAACCATGCCGATCACCGCGATCAGCGGCAGGCGAAAAAAGTCGATCGGGGTGACAATGCTTGCAGGTGCCAAAGACAGCGCCTTGGTGATGCAAAAATGCGCGCCAATGCCCGAAAGGCCGATCGCCAGAACCCACGGCAGGGCAGCCACAGAGGGCAGGGCGATTTGGCCATCCCAGCTTGCACAGATCAGGCCCATCACGGTTTGCATCGCGGTCAGCCAAAACAAGATGCTGGTGATGCTGGCATGCCGGGTCAGGCGTTTGGTCGCCAGTGCCGCACCGGCGAAACCGACCGCACATAAAACCGCGGCACCAAGCCCAACGGACAGGCCACCCGCACCGAAGGGACGCGCGACGATCAATATGCCCACAAAACCAACGGCGGCGGCCGCGGCGCGGGTTGGGGTCAGCCGTTCGCCTAATATCACGGGGGCCGCAAGTGCGACCAGGATCGGGTAGGAAAACTCCAACGCGAATAGTTGCGCCAGGGGGATCAACGTCAGCGCGAAAAGCCACAGGTTCTGGCCGGCGAAATGGAAACTGTTGCGCAAGAAATGCAGGCCGAAATGGCTGGTCGAAATCTCGGCCAGACGCCCCGTATAGGTCGCCGCTGCGGTTACCACCAAAACCCCGATGATAGACCGGTAAAGCATGATCTCAAACGTATCGAGATCCTGACCAAGCGCGCGCGCGGCAATCGCCATCAGGCAAAAGCCGCCAATCGACCCGGTCATCCACAAGGCGGCAGCACCCGGTCGGTGTGTATGGGGCATATGGCTGACCTCAGGTTCGCGGCATCAGTCGCGCGAGGATCTGGCGTGGAAGATGAAGCCCAAGAGGTTCAGCAATACCTGTGCGGCCAGAATTGTCGTGGACCCGGACGGGTCATAATCGGGCGCGACTTCAACGAGATCAATCCCAACGACATCATGGGCTTGGGCCGCAGCTTGCAATATCTCCAATACCTCATAATACAAAAATCCGCCGTGGCTGGGGGTGCCGGTGCCGGGGGCGATTGAGGGGCAAAAGCCATCGATATCAATGGTGATGTATAGCCGCGCGTCTTTGGGGATACGGGCCAGCACCGCCGCGACCCCCAGTTTGCGCACCTGACGCACTGACAAGAAATCGTCGCCCATGGCGCGCGCCGCGTCATACCCGTCTTTCGCGGTTGATGAGACATTGCGGATGCCCAAAGCGGTGATGCCGGTGACATAGGCCTTTTCCGCCGCGCGCCGCATTGGGTTGCCGTGTCCATGGCGCACGCCGTGGCGGATATCGACGAAATCCAGATGCGCATCGATTTGCAAAATATGGATCGGACCCTGATCGTCAAAGGCGCGCACACAAGGAATATTGACGGAATGATCGCCGCCGATCACCACCGGAAGGGCCCCAGCCGACAGGATGGCGCGCCCCCCCGCCTCTATATTGGCATGGCTTTTTTCTGTGTCGGTATGCACGATATCGGCGTCACCGATATCCACGATGCTGACGTCAGCGCCCAGATAGGTGCAATCATCTTCGTGATCATAAGCGCCCGCATGGCCAAAGGAAAACAGGGTTGAGGCCTCGCGCACCCCCCTTGGGCCAAAGCGCGCACCGGCACGAAACTGGGTGCCAAAGTCAAAAGGCGCGCCCATCACCGCCACGTCCGCCTTGATCTTGTCCCAGTCGGCCACATAGGGGCGTTTGCCAAAGGTTGCTATGCCGACGAAGGGAAGATCCAGCCGCCCGGTTTCATAGCTATGTCCGCTCATCCATATGCCCCTCATGATTGATGGGCTCAGGTTAGACATGTGGCGCGCAACAGGCAAATACAGATAGGGCCGCGGTAAAGAAATTTGCGTGGGCGCATAAAGCTGTGGCATAGCGTTGCTGCTTGCGGCAGGTTTTGCGGCGAGATGGCGCATGGGATGGCCTGCGCTCACATTGCACGAGGCCAATATGAAGTTCGTTGCACCAGCTGAGACCCCAAAAGGACTGGCGCGCCGGGTGCCCCCGGCGATATTTCCCGCGATGATGGGGCTTTTCGGGCTTGGGCTTGCTTGGCGACGCGCCGCTGACAACTTTGCTTTGCCTGCGGGGCTGGCGGAAGCCTCTCTTGGGGCGATAACGCTGCTTTTTCTTTTTGCACTGGGGGCTTATGCGCTGAAATTCGCGCGGCGTCCGGCGGTTGTTCTGGACGATCTGAAGGTCTTGCCCGGGCGGCTGGGTTTATCTGCGATGATCGCGACGATCTATCTTTTGGCCTCGACCTTGTCGCTGTACTTTCCCGATGCGGCACGCGGGCTTTTGCTGGCGACGACCGCCGTGCACGGGATGCTTATCTTGGCGATTGGCTGGGTGTTTTTACGCGGCCCTGCCGAGCAGCGTCGCTATTCGCCCGCGGGGCACCTTTACTTTGTCTCGCCGATTGTCGGCGGGTTTGTGGCCGCACAGGCCGGATATGATTTCCTTGCCCTTGGGCTTTTGGGCGCAAGCCTGATTGTGGCGGCGCTGATCTGGGCCTGGGGGGTGGATCATCTTTGGCGCAATGGGATGGCCGCACCTTTGCGCCCCTTGCTGGCGCTGCATGCCGCACCAGCCGCAGTTGGCGGTCTGGGGGCGCAATATCTGCAAATGAGCGGTTTGGCCGAGGTGGCAGCAATGATCGCAGCCTTCGTGGTTGCGCTATTGGTGATGCGCATGCGTTGGATCACCGCATCGGGCTTTTCGCCGCTTTGGGGGGCTTTCGCCTTTCCGCTGGCGGCCAGCGCATCTTTGTGGATCAGCTTGGGTGGTGCTTGGCAGATGCTTGGCGGGGTGGCGCTGTTGGCCGCAAGTATCATCACGGTGAGCGTCGCTTACCGGATCATGAAGCTTTGGCTTTCGGGCCAGCTTGCGGTGCGCACCAATGCGGCGGCGGCCTGAAACGGTTTAAATCAGGCTGACCCAAGCCCGCGCCATGGCAAGGCCAGCCGCATCAGCGCCCGGCCCGAATTCGGCGGCAAGGCTGGGGTGGTCATCTTGCCAGCCCGGATGCAGCAAGGCGATGCTGTCGGCGAAATCGCGGCTCCAATCTTCGACCACGGCGCGGCTCGCCTCAAAATGAAACTGCATGCCGTAGCTGGCGCGACCAATGCGGAAACATTGATTGCCAACCTTGGCGTTGCGCGCCAATCGGACAGCACCTTCGGGCAAGGTGAAACTGTCGCCATGCCATTGAAAGATCGGGAAATCCCCTTTGATCACCGACATGACCGGGTCCTTCAGCCCGTCTTTGGTGACCCGCACCTTGTGCCAGCCAAACTCATCGTGCTTGCCCAAAAGGTTCTGCGCGCCATGTGCCCGCGCAAGAAGCTGGGCGCCAAGACAAATCCCCAAAAC
>JBAUHP010000165.1:0-6470 GCA_049680345.1 Albidovulum sp.
CCTTAGTTGCGTAGCTTTCGGCAAAAGAGCCGATGAGTTTCACACCCCCAAGGCCCCTCAGAACCGATCATCTCCGCCCTGTTGCCAGGCCTTCACAAGGTTGCCGAACCGGGTAAAGCGGCCTTCGAACGACAGCTCTACCGTGCCGATAGGGCCGTGGCGCTGTTTGCCGATGATAACTTCGGCCTTGCCATGCACCTGCTCCATAACCTCTTGCCAGGCGGCCATCTTCTCCAACTCATGATCGCCGGGTTTCTCGCGTTCCTTATAATATTCATCGCGGTAGACGAACATCACCACATCGGCGTCTTGCTCAATCGAGCCGGATTCGCGCAAATCCGACAACTGCGGGCGCTTGTCTTCGCGGTTTTCGACCTGACGCGAGAGCTGCGACAAGGCCACCACGGGCACGCTAAGCTCCTTGGCCAGTGCTTTCAGACCCATCGAAATCTCACCGATTTCCTGAACGCGGTTGTCGCCCCGGCCAGTGCCGCGCAAAAGCTGCAGATAGTCCACGATGACCACATCAAGCCCGTGGGTGCGCTTCAGGCGGCGGCACCTCGCTGTGACCTGGCTGATTGGCAAGGCGGGCGTGTCGTCGATATAAAGCGGGCAGGTTTCAAGCGCTTTCGCAGCCTCGACAAAGCGGCGAAATTCAACTTCGGTCATATCGCCGCGACGGATCTGTTCCGAAGGCACTTCCGAGGCCTCTGACAAGATACGCGCGGCCAACTGCTCTGCCGACATCTCCAGCGAAAAGAACCCAACCACGCCGCCATTCACCGCCCCTTCGCTGCCATCGGGGCGTTTGCCCTTTTTGTAGGCCTTGGCGATATTGAAGGCGATATTGGTCGCAAGCGAGGTTTTGCCCATTGAGGGGCGCCCGGCAAGGATCAAAAGGTCAGACGGGTGCAGCCCGCCAAGTTTCTTGTCAAGATCGGTGAGGCCGGTGGAAACCCCCGAAAGCCCGCCATCGCGCTGATAGGCGGCATTGGCCGACATCACCGCCTCGGTCACCGCCTTGAGGAAGGAGACAAAGCCCTTTTCGGCCTGACCTTGCTCGGCCAAGGCGTAAAGCTTTTGTTCGGCCGCGACGATCTGTTCGCGCGGGTCATTGTCGATTTCAATGGTCTGGGCGCGGGCGGTGATATCGCGGCCAAGCCCCATCAATTCGCGCCGCACCGCCAGATCATAGATCATCTGCGCATAGTCGCGCGCCGCAAAAGCCGAAATCGCAGCCCCCGCGATACGGGCAAGATAGGCCGGGCCACCCAGTTCCTTCAGGCCCTCGTCATCCTCAAGATAGCCCTTGAGGGTGACGGGCGAGGCAAGTGCGTTTTTTTGGATGCGGGCGACAGAGATTTCAAAGATCCGCTGATGGACCGGGTCGTAGAAATGTTCGGGGCGCACAAGGTTGGCGATGCGGTCATAGATATCGTTATTGGTAAGGATCGCCCCCAAAAGCTGCTGCTCGGCCTCAATGTTATGCGGAACCGATTCAACGTCACCCGCTGTTGCTGGCAACGTTTGTCTTAGCGTCGCAATCTCACTCATGCCTCACCTTTATTCTTGTCCCCAAAACTCTTTGCCGCGAACAGAGGCCTTGGGCAAGCCTGCTGAAAACTGTCGGGCATGGCACGACAGGCGGCATTGCTACACGTAAACTCTACCACATTTTGTGGGCCGGATGGAAAATACGGCAGATCAACGATTCGTAAAGGCGGTTGTCCCCAACTCCTCCACAGGCTCGTGCACAGATAATCTGCGAAGCCGGCGCTATTTCGCCGAACGGGCGCCTTGCCAGGCACGCGGATTGGTCAAGAACGTCTCAACCTCGCGCAAGGTCGCCGTATCGAAGGCCTCGGTTTCGCGCGCCTCGGCCAGAACATCCCACCAGGTGCATAAGAAATGCAGTGCAACACCATGATCGGAAAGGGTTTTGACCGTTTCCGGGAAAATCCCGTAGTAAAAGATCACCGCCGTATGGGCGCAGCTCGCTCCGGTTTCCCGGATCGCATCAACGAAGGACAGTTTCGATCCGCCATCGGTGGTCAGATCTTCGACCAAAAGCACACGTTCGCCTTCCGCCATCACGCCTTCGATCCGGGCATTGCGCCCGTAGCCCTTTGGTTTCTTGCGCACATATGTCATCGGCAGCGCCAACCGCTCTGCCACCAAAGCGGCAAATGGAATGCCCGCCGTTTCGCCACCGGCGATATTGTCGAAGGCTTCAAAACCCGCCTCGCGCATCACGGTCACGGCCATGAAATCCATCAAGGTCGCGCGAATGCGGGGGTAAGAGATCAGCTTGCGGCAATCAATATAGGTCGGGCTTGGCAGGCCGGATGCAAGGATGAACGGATCTTCGGCGTTGAAATGGACTGCCTTGATCTCCAGCAGCATCCGCGCCGTCAGACGGGCGATTTCCTCTTTGGGGGGGAATGCGCTTGGGATCATGTTTTGGGTCCTTTTGTGCGTGTCATATTGTGCCGGCTGGGGGTAGGGGCGCCAAAGTGAAAAATCAACCTTCGACTTTCCACAAGAGATCAAAGCCCGGGTCAAAAACCGTGACAGGCCCCGCGCCGGTGTCGATCTTGGCCGGATAGGCGACGGGGTCGCCCTTGGTCAGGGTCAGGCTGCCCGCATTGGGCGGAAGGCCATAAAATGCCGCACCGTTCAATGCAGCGTAGGCCTCCAGCCGCTCAAGCGCGCCTTCCGCCTCAAACACATGGGCAAGGATCGACATGGTGTTGGTGGCAGTAAAGCACCCCGCACAGCCGCAGGCATGTTCTTTGAGCGTGTCTGGATGCGGGGCGCTGTCGGTGCCAAGAAAGAACCGCGCCTCGCCGCTGGTGGCGGCGGCCACCAAGGCAAGCCTGTGGGTTTCGCGCTTGGCGACCGGAAGGCAGTAGTAATGCGGGCGGATGCCGCCTGCGAGGATGTGGTTCCGGTTGATCACCAGATGGTGCGTGGTGATCGTGGCGGCCAGATCATCGCCGCCAGAGCGGGCATAATCCACACCTTGCGACGTGGTGATATGTTCCATCACCACACGAAGCCCCGGGGTTGCCCGGCGCAGCGGATCAAGCACCCGGTCGATAAAGACGGCTTCGCGGTCGAAAATGTCAATCGCAGGGTCGGTGACCTCGCCGTGCACACACAATGGCAGGCCAATCTCGGCCATCTTTTCCAGCACCGGGCGCACCTTGTCGAAATCGCGCACGCCTGAGGCCGAATTGGTGGTGGCCCCGGCGGGATAAAGCTTGACCGCTTTGACAAGACCTGCGGCATGGGCCGCCGCCACATCGGCAGGGTCGCTGCCCTCAGTAAGGTATAGGACCATCAAAGGTTCAAACCCCATGCCGTCGGGCAAGGCCGCAAGGATACGGTCACGGTAAGCTTGGGCCTGATCGCCGGTCACAACCGGCGGCACAAGGTTTGGCATGATGATCGCACGGGCGAAATGCCGCGCAGATTCGGGCAAGATCCCTTGCAGCATTGCCCCGTCACGCAGGTGCAGATGCATATCGTCAGGACGGCGGATTTTCAGTGTCTTGATCATGGGCTTGGCCTACACGATCTTCCCAAGGCTTTCCAGAGCGCGAAAGAACCATATTGAGGCGGCGAATTGCCGAGCCGCTGCGCGCATTGCCGCATGTCTTGCCTATTGGCCGCATTGGCCGCAAACTTGCCCGCAAGGGCGGCATCAGCGCCCAGAGGATGAGGGGGCGGAATATGCGTAACGTGGCAGCTTGCTTGTTGGTGGGGGTGTTTGTGGCGGGATGTACGACAGATCCGGGCTTTACCGGTGTGGCTGGTGTGGTGGAGGCTGACGCCTCAGCGGTTGGCCAATGCAGCTATGTCTCTGATATCAGCATGACACCTGGGGTTTACGGACAGCTGGCGACGCAAGGCCTTGCCTATGCGCGCAACAAGATCATGGCCGAGGCCCTCAGCGCCGGGGCGAACACAGTGGTTTTTGATCAAGCAACGCCGGGGGCCGATGTCTACCAGCTTCATGCGGTGGCATACCGTTGTTGATCAGCGGCTGGCGCCCGGTTTTGGGCCGCTGGCGGAGCTGATCATGGGGCAAGCTGTTGTGAAAGCTCTGCCGCGCGTTTTGCGAATTTGGCGTCGTTAAGCCGTTCCGCTGCATTGTGCGCCAAGAGTGCGCCCAAACGCGGGCGGCCGTCGGTCTCTAACCTGCTGAGCAATTTGCGCAAATAGGGGATGTGGTTGCGCCGGGCGCGGTAGAAGGTCCAAAACAGCTTTTCGTCAAAGCTGCCCGTGGCCGCCGCCGTCAGAACACTTGGCAAGATATTCATTTCGCTCAAAGATCCGGCGATATCTGATCCAAGGTGGCGGCAGGGCAAAAGCGTGGTGAAGGGGCGCCGGAAAAGGGCCGCATGCATCGCATCAAAGGTCTGATCGGGGTCGAAGATCACATAGACCGACCCTGCGCCCTCGGTCATGTCCGGGGCATATCCGTAGCGATCTGTGAAACACAGTCGGCGGTTTTCGGAAAAGCGCGGGTCCCATCCCGCCACTGCGGGGTCAAGTGTGGCTTGCGGTTGCAGCAAAACCACGCTGGCGCCGGGCGAGGTGACCGAATAGGCCGCCGCCGCGTAGCCCGCCATTCCAGCACCATAAAAGACCACGTTTTCAAAATCTTCGAAGAAAGCGTCATCCACCAGCTGATCGAAATAGGCATAGACGGCCGGGTCGCGATACCAGCTTTCGGTGCGGGTTATGATGCAAAGATGCGACCATTGCCGGGTTTGCGCCGTGGCAAGACCCAAGGGCTGTTGATCGGGCATGCGGCGGCGAATGCTGCTTGCGGTTTCAAAGGTGACGATCAAGGTGGGAGAGCGGTCAACAAACAAGGCGGCATGGTCATGGCCTAGGCGCATGAAATAGCCTTCGCGCGCGCCCTGATCCTCGATCCGGGCGAACCATTCTTCTTCTGACAAAGACCCTTGGTCTTTCAGCACGGCATCCTCAATCAGATACAATCCACCCCATTCAGGCCACGGCGATAATCAATGTACCGTGCCTGCGATGGCAGTTTGCTCTGCCTGACGGGGGCAAGCAAGGGGGGTTTGTGCATAGGCCAAGTAAAGCTGTTTTGAGGCTTTGCATATTGCAATGCCGGATGTGGGTTTTGGCAACAATGGCCCGCGTTTTATTGATTTGTTTCCCGGGCGGGCGGATTTTGCGCGCGCCGTGCGAAGTTGAACAAGAACTGACTTTCGGCCATCGTCAGAACCCGGCTGGGCGGCGTCATAAGCATACGTCCGAATAATGATCGATATTCCTCGTCTTCCATCAGTTTTTGGAAACGCTGCTTACGCCAGGCAACGGCGTCACCGTGCAGGCGGGCAAGAATCGAATCGCCAAGGTATTCGCCTTTCAATTGCGTGCATTGCGCGGACGGCACGGCAAGCGTGCGGTCTTCGGCTTCGGTGAAATTCCGCTCGACCCAATAAGACATATCGAAGGCCGACGCCTCTCGGTTGGCGCGGCCACGGTCGCATTTCAACACATAGCTTTCCATGGCGCCCAGCGGATAATGGTTAAGCTGGGCAATCTGGTAATTGTCTTGCCCGAATGGCGAGAATATCCGCTCGCGGTGGAAAACTGCGGGCAATTCGCGCCCGGAACCGTCGAACCAGGCTTGGGTGGCCATGCGGGCAAGATCGGGTTGGCGCGGGCGGTGCACGCCAAGCTTGCCGTAGCTGCCATCATGGCGAAACAAGGTTTTGAACAGGGCCGCGCGCCACGGCCAGCCCATGACCGCAGGGGCGGCACGGGTGAAGACCTCGGTGATGGGGCGATCTTCGTAACGCACAACCCCCGCATTGCCGAACAGCCGCCATGTAAGCGGGATCGCAGTGGCCTCGGGCAAGGCCGCCGTCAAATCCGCCAGCCTGCGGTCACCCACATGGATGTTCACATATTCGTCGATATCCAGCGCCATGACCCAATCCGCCTTGGCCGTCAGCGGATGGGTGTCGGCTGCCTTGAGGGCCGCCCATTGCGGGCCTTGGGGGAAGGGGCCTTCATTGCGGCAATGGGTGATCTGCCCCATAGCTGCCAACCGATCCAGGATAAGATCGGTTCCATCGTCGCAATCGTTCGAAAACACCAGAAAATCGGTGAATCCGATGGCGCGGTGATGGGCCAGCCAGTCAAGAATGAATGCGCCTTCGTTGCGCAATGTCACAACGGCCAGAAAGCTTGTGTCAGTGTTCGGCATCGCCTGTGTGATCCACTGTGAAAAAGAAATCTTTCGGAAGGTCTTGGGTGTGCAAAGTTTGTGGTATGACCCCCGGCCCCGCGTTGAAAACCGATGCCCCGAAGTGATGCAACATGCGGCTCAGGCGGCTCAGGCGCGGGCCTGTCAGCTCAGTATACAGCGCCTCTTGCGCAGGTTCCGCGCGCAAGGCTGCGATCTTGGTGCGGTGGGCGGC
>JBAUHP010000166.1:0-2055 GCA_049680345.1 Albidovulum sp.
GGCGTATCAGGAGGCAGACCCGCCTGTTGCAGGCGTCGCGACAACTCGGCAAATGTACGTTTGCCCATGAAGATCACGGTCGTGGCCTGTGGATCGGCCAGCGCCGCCCAATTCATGTCTTCAGGCAATGCACCGGTCACATCATGCCCGGTTACAAACTGAACCCGACGTGCCGTCAGCCGTCTTGTCAGCGGAATGCCCACAGCAGCAGCAGCAGCCATGGCCGAAGTTACACCGGGTATGATCTCATATCCGATCCCTGCGGCGCGCAGGGCGGTGACCTCTTCCTCCAGTCGCCCAAACACACCGCTATCGCCGGATTTGAGCCGAACCACCTTGGCACCGGCCTGCGCGTAATCAACCAGTAACCGGCTGACATGATCTTGCTTGGGTGATGCGCGGCCCGCGCGTTTGCCAACCCCCACCAGATCCGCCCCTTCGCGGGCATGGGCGAGTATCGGCCCTGACGACAGATCATCAAACAAGACCGCATCTGCCGCCTGAAGCCGGTTCACGGCCTTCAGCGTCAACAACTCCGGATCACCGGGGCCGGAAGAGACAAAACTGACAAAACCGCTCATGACCCCTCCGCGATGAGGTGAAAGAATGTCCCCGTGGCCAGACCCCGGTAGGAGCCGGTTTCAGGCACCGCATCCCCATTGGCATCCACCACTTCGGCCAGCGCCATATCGGGCTGCGCCACAATCGTCGAGTAGTGAAATTCATGGCCACGCAGCCGCGCGCCACTGGCGTAGCCCGGAACCGGGGCCGCGAGTGTTGCCCGCCTGTAGCCCAGATGCATCTTGCGCTTCTCAAAGCTGGTCACAAGGCCCAAAAGCCCCGCCATCTCATGCCGAACACCCTGTTTATCGATGATCGCGGTGCCCATCGCCATATAGCCCCCGCATTCACCGTGAACCGGGCGGGTTTCGCAAAACAGTCTCAAACCTTGCCGAAAGTGGCTTGCGGCGGCCAATGTGGCCCCGTGCAATTCGGGGTAACCGCCGGGCAGCCAGCAACAATCGGCGCTTGGGTCGGGGGCTTCATCGGCAAGGGGGGAAAACGGCAAAACCTCGGCCCCTGCCGCGCGCCAGCCATCCAAAAGATGCGGGTAGACGAAGGAAAATGCCGTGTCGCGGGCCAGGGCGATGCGTTGGCCGGGCGGGGTGACCGCAACTGGTTGGCTCGGTGCAATCCGTGTGGCCCCGGCGGCGGCGCGCAATGCATCAAGGTCAAGATGTTCGGCGATAAAGCTGCCCGCATCGGCGATGATTCGATCAAGTTCCGGGGTTTCTTCGGCCTGTACCAACCCCAGATGGCGTTCGGGCATCTCGATCGAGGCACGGCGCGGCAATGCGCCAAAAACCCGGATGCCCGCTGCCTCCATCCCGACCCGCACCAAGGCTTCGTGCCTTGGGCTGGCAACACGGTTCAGCACAACGCCCGCAATCGTCACATCGGGGCGCATCATGGTAAAACCAAGCGCCACGGCGGCGGCAGATTGCGCCTGCCCCGAGACATCAACCACCAAGATCACCGGCCAGCCGGTCAGCGCTGCAATATCGGCACTCGCCCCGGTGCCGGTCTCGCCGGGGCTTGCTACCCCGTCGAACAAACCCATGGAACCTTCGGCCAAGATAAGATCGGTGCCCTGCGCCGCACCAATAAGCCCGGCGATCCGGCTTTGCCCCATCGCCCAGCTTTCGAGATTGACCGATGGCCGCCCCGATGCCGCGCGGTGGAACGCCGGATCAATATAGTCGGGCCCGCTTTTGAAGGGCTGCACCGTCAGGCCCTGCGCCCGGAATGCCGCCAAAAGCCCCAACATCAGTGTGGTCTTGCCGGTGCCCGATGCGGGTGCGGATATGATCAGGCCTGCGGGGATCAGCGGCGCGTTCATTGTGTATCCGGAAAGCGCGGATCGGTGCCGACAGGCCGGTAGCGGCGGTCATAATCGCCTGCATAGAGCCTGCTTTCGTCAAATTCCTCGGCCCCGATCGAATGGCCGACAAAGATCAGCGCGGTGCGTTCCATCTCGGCCCCGATGGCGGTTTG
>JBAUHP010000167.1:0-10294 GCA_049680345.1 Albidovulum sp.
TCAGGCAGTAGCTTTGGCCAAAGCCTGATCCAGATCGGCGATGATATCGGCCGGATCCTCGATCCCGATCGAAACCCGCACCACATTGGCCTCGGCCCCTGCGGCCTTGAGTTGTTCGGGCGAAAGCTGGCGGTGGGTGGTCGAGGCGGAATGGATGATAAGCGAACGTGTATCGCCAAGATTGGCGACATGGCTGAACAGCTCCAGGCTATCGACCAGTTTGACGCAAGCGTCATAGCCGCCCTTGACCGCGAAAGTGAACAAAGCCCCCGCACCCTTCGGGCAGATCGCCGGGATCCGGTTGTTATAGGGCGAGGATTTGAGCCCGGCATAGGTCACATAGTCAACGCGCGGATCTTTTTCGAGCCAGGCCGCGACTTTCATCGCATTGGCCACATGCCGCTCCATTCGCAATGACAGGGTCTCAATCCCCATCAGCGTGTAATGCGCGCCTTGCGGGTTCATGGTCATGCCCAGATCACGCAAACCGATGGCGATAGAGTGGAAGGTGAAGGCCATCGCCCCCAGGGCACCGTGGAAGTTCAGCCCGTGATACGCCGGCTCGGGCTGCGACAGGCTGGGGAATTTGTCGCTGGCCGACCAATCGAACTTGCCGCTGTCGACGACAACGCCGCCGGTTACGGTGCCATTGCCGGTCAGGTATTTGGTGGCGGAATGAACGACCAGAGTGGCGCCATGTTCGATCGGGCGGCAAAGATAAGGCGTGGCCGAGGTGTTATCGACGATCAGGGGCAGACCGACCTTGTCGGCCACCTTGGCGACTGCATCCAGATCGGTAATATAGCCGCCGGGGTTGGCAATGCTTTCGCAAAAGATCGCGCGCGTGTCGCCGTCAACCGCAGCTTCCAATGCGGCCAGATCGTCGAAGTCAACGAATTTGGCCGACCAGCCGAACTTCTTGATGGTGTTGGAGAATTGCTGGATCGTGCCGCCATATAGCCGGGTTGAGGCGACCACATTGCAGCCCGGCCCCATCAGGGGGAACAAGGCCATGATCTGTGCGGCATGCCCCGAAGAGCAGCAAACCGCCCCGGCACCACCTTCAAGCGCGCAAACCCTTTCGGCAAGGGCGGCAACCGTCGGATTGGTCAGGCGCGAATAGATATAACCCACTTCTTGAAGGTTGAAGAGACGCGCTGCATGATCGGCGTCTTTGAAGACATAAGCGGTGGTCTGATAGATCGGGATCTGGCGTGCGCCGGTGGCGGGGTCTGGGTGCGCACCTGCATGGATTTGCAGCGTGTCAAAGCCAAGTGTTTTGGTCATGTGGTCTCTCCGTTGGCGTTTTTGGTTGGCCTGACGTTAGGGGATGGCGCGGCACTGTGCAACTGGCGCAAGGGGACGCGCCTTGCTATTGATGGGGCAACCCAAGGAGCCACCGATGCCCACACCCTTTCATCTTGCCTTTCACGTCCACGATCTTGATGCGGCGCGTGCGTTCTACTGCGACGTGCTTGGTTGCAAGGAGGGTCGTTCAACCGTGACCTGGGTCGATTTCGATTTCTTTGGCCACCAGCTTAGCTTGCATCTGGGGACGCCCTTTGCCAATGCCGCCACCGGCACAGTTGGTGAGCATAAAGTGCCGATGCCGCATTTCGGGGTGGTGCTGGCCTTGCCTGATTGGCAAGCTTTGGCCGCAAGGTTGAAGGCCGCAGGTACTGAATGGATCATCGCCCCTTCGGTACGCTTCGCCGGCACTCCGGGCGAACAGTGGACGATGTTCTTTCGTGACCCATCAGGCAATCCGATCGAGGTCAAGGGATTTGCCGATATGTCGGGTATCTTTTCAACCTGATCAATCACTTTCAACAGGGCAGCAAATTTTCTGCGAAAATTTGGGTGATTTTTCGCAGAAAAATCGTGGCCCGGTCAGATCGACTCACCCGGTGGTTTCAGGCGCGCTCATCCTTGGGAGAGCCCATCACCACATAGCTGGTGATCGCGTTGACCTGCGGCAAAACTCCCAAAACCTCGGTATGGAAATGTTTGTAGGCGGCAAGATCGGTCGCCTCCACACGCAAGAGGTATTCAACCGTGCCGGTGATATTGTGGCATTCGCGCACCTCTGCGGCCCGGGCTATGGCGCGTTCAAAAGCCTCTTGTGCGGCCTTGGTATGAACCGACAGACCCACCGTCACATAGGCCACAAATCCGGTGCCAAGCCGAACCGGATCAAGCACCGCACGGTAGCCCTTTATGATGCCTGTGCGCTCCAATTCTTGGACGCGGCGCAAACAGGCCGAGGGCGACAGGCCGACGCTTTCCGCCAATTCAAGATTGCTGATCCGGCCATTACTGGTCAGTTCTCGCAATATACGGTGGCTGATATCATCAATCTTGCTCATAAGTTGCGAATTTTCATCTAAGAGTGCAAATAATGCAATTTAATTCGCGTCGATATGGTGAATAATTGCTTCATCATGTTTTCAACCGTTCCCGCCCTTTTGCTGTTCGCCTTCGTAACCTCGATCACACCGGGGCCCAATAATCTTATGCTTATGGCCTCGGGGGCGAATTTCGGCATGCGCCGCAGTTTGCCGCATATGTTTGGCATCTCGCTTGGTCACATGCTGATGACGCTGATCTTGGGGCTGGGCCTGATCGGTCTGTTTCAGGCATATCCGGTCAGTTTTACCATCCTCAAGGTGGTCAGCGTGGCCTATATGCTGTGGCTGGCCTGGAAAATCGCCCATGCGGCTCCGCCTGCTGATGGGGCTGCAGCCGGCAAACCCTTTACCTTCTTGCAAGCGGCCGCGTTTCAATGGGCCAACCCCAAGGCCTGGGCCATGTCGCTGGGGGCAGTCACCAATTTCGCACCAGGACAAAGCTTTGCGGCCATCGCCCTTGTGGCCGCGGTCTTCGCCGCCGTCAATTTGCCCTCGGTCAGCCTTTGGACTTTGGCGGGCCGCGAGATGCGCCGCTTCTTGACCGGGGCGGGGCGCTTGCGGGCCTTCAACTGGACGATGGCGGCCCTTTTGCTGCTGTCACTTTACCCCGTCCTTACCCATCAAGCGCCCTGACGCGAAACGCCCTTTTCTGCCAAAGCTGATTTTTGCATTGCGAAGCGCTCAAGCACCTCCCGGTGGCTTGCAGCCAAGCCATATGAAGAAAGCTTATGGATTTTGGATCCAATATCCGTTATATGATTCGACACAGCATATTGTGGGAGGAAACCATGCTTAAGAAACTGGCCGCAGTAGCGGCTTTGACAGTGCTTTCGGTCGGGCCCGCCGCCGCTGACACCTTGGATGATGTCGTGGATCGCGGCACATTGCGCTGCGGTGTTGTCCTCGATTTCCCGCCGATCGGATACCGCGACGCCAATAATGAGCCTGCCGGCTTTGACGTTGACTATTGCAAGGATCTGGCCGCAGCGCTTGAGGTTGAGGCGGAGATTCTGCCCGTGACCTGGGCCGAGCGTCTGCCGGTGATCGTGACCGGACGCGCCGATGTGGTCTTTGGCGCAACATCCGACAGTCTGGCGCGGGCGCGCACGGTAGGCTTCACCATTCCCTATGCGATCTATTATGCGCAGGGCGTTGTGAATGCCGACAGCGGCATCACCAGCTTTGACGACATTCGCGGCAAGCGCGTGGCGGCAGCAATTGGCACAGTGCCTGAACAAGAATGGCTGAAGATCGCCGCACAGTGGGGCGAAGAAGGCAACTATCAGGGCTATCAGTCTGAAAACGAGGTCTTTCTGGCCGTCGCACAGGGCAAGGCTGATATCGGGATCACCACCAATACCGCCGTTCTGCCCATCACCCAGCAATATGACAGCATTCTGGCCGGCCCGCGCATGCCCTGGACCACTGACTACACATCCGTGGTGGCAAAGCGTGAAGACGTAACCTGGCTGAACTTCCTGAACCTGTTTGTGACCCATCAGGTCCGCTCTGGCCGTTACGCCGAACTTTGGGGAACCTATGTCGGTGGCGAAGCCCCCGAACTGCGTATCCCCGGCGTCATGTACTGATCGCCCCAAACCTGACCTCTCGCCTGAAACCTCAGGCGGGAGGGCCATGAGAGGTCACATGTTCGATTACAATTTCCACTGGCGCCCCGTGCTCAAAAGCCTGCCCGATTTGATGGAGGCGGCGTTTTTGACGCTTCAGGTGGCGGTCATTTCGATGATCCTCGGGATCGTGATCGGCCTCGGCCTTGCGCTGATCCGTATGCATATGAAAGGCCCTTTGCGCTGGTTCGCATCAACCTGGGTTGAGCTGGCCCGCAATACCCCGGCCTTGTTTCAGCTGTTCTTTTTCGGCTTTGGCCTTGGCGCCTTTGGTCTGCATCTGTCGCCTTACCTGATTGTTCTGGCGGCCCTTACCTTCAATTGCGCGGGCTATCTGTCGGAAAATTTTCGCGGCGGCTTTCAGGCGGTGCCTGAAACACAGTTGCGCGCCGCGCGCAGTCTGGGGATGACCGCATGGCAGGCCTATTCGCGCATCATCATCCCGCAGGTGTTTCGCATCGTCTATCACCCGATCACCAATCAGATGGTCTGGGCCGTGCTGATGTCATCGCTGGGCATGTTGGTGGGCTTTCGCGAACTTAGCGGTGAGACGCAGTTTTTTGCCAGCCGCACCTTCCGGATCTTTGAATATTTCGCCGTCACGGCCGTGATTTACTATGTGATCGTCAAGATCATTCTTCTGGCCTCTCGCCTGCTGGCGGCCCGGCTGTTTCGGTACTGAGGGGATCGCCATGCAACCGACAATCAACTTTTTCAGCGGCTTCACCCCCAATGACATTTGGTTTCTGACCGAAGCCGCCCTGCGCACCTTGTGGATCTCGGTCGTGTCTATCGCACTTGGCACCATATTGGGGGTGATCTTTGGCTGGATGCTTCATGAAGGCAAACTGGCCGCCACGCTCATGCTTGCGCCGGTGCTGGACATCTTTCGCTCTGTGCCGCTGATCATCCAGCTGGTGCTGTTTTACAATTTTGCACCGATCATCGGGCTGAACCTTGATCCTTTCGCATCCGGTGTCGTCATCTTGACGATCTATACCGCCGCACTGGTCGCAAACGTCGCCCGTGGCGGGATAGAGGCGGTGGGCACGCCGATGCGCCGCGCCGCGCGCAGTCTGGGCATGACCTACTGGCAGGATCTGCGCCATGTGGTGTTCCCGATCGGCGGGCGTGCGGTCTTTCCATCCTGGGTCGGGGTGGCGCTGGGCGTGATGAAAGACAGCGCTCTTGTCTCGGTGCTGGGCTATGTCGAACTGCTCAAGGCCAGTCAGATCCTTATCACCCGCACGCAAGAGCCGTTCTTGATCCTTGCAATCGCTGGCGCGTTCTACTTCGCGCTGTCTTATCCGCTTTCGCGCTATGCCGCGTCCCTTGAAAGAAGGTGGGCCCAATGATCAGCATTCGCGATCTCCACAAGTATTTTGGTGCATTGCACGTTCTCAAAGGCATCGACCTTGATGTGCAAAAAGGCGAGGTTCTGTCCGTCATTGGCGCCTCCGGCTCTGGCAAATCCACCCTGCTTTACTGCATCAATGCGCTGGAACGGATCCAGCAAGGGGTTGTCACCGTGGACGGCACCGATGTGCATGCCAAGGGCACCGACATCAACAAACTGCGCACCAAGATGGGTATGGTGTTTCAGCAATGGAACAGCTTTCCGCATCTGACCGCCTTGGAAAACGTCGCACTGGCGCCACGGATCGTCAAAGGCCTAAGTAAGCCCGAGGCGCACGACATTGCGACCAAACAGCTTAGCCATGTCGGTCTGGGCGACAAATTCGGCGCCTATCCCTCGGCCCTCTCGGGCGGCCAGCAACAGCGCCTTGCCATTGCCCGCGCTTTGGCGATGGAGCCGACCTATATGCTGTTTGACGAGGCAACTTCGGCGCTTGACCCAGAATTGGTCGGCGAGGTGCTTGATACAATGCGGCTTTTGGCCGATGAAGGTATGACCATGATCTGCGTCACCCATGAGATGGGATTTGCGCGCGATGTCTCGGACCGGGTCGCCTATTTCCATCAAGGCGTGATGGAAGAGATCGGCCCACCCGCCCAGATCTTTGGCGACGCCCAATCCGCACATACGCGCAAGTTTCTGGCCAATGTGCGCTGAGTGTTGAAGCCGTAACAGCTGTATTCTTATCAATGAGAAACTGGAGTATTCTGATGTCCACCAATGTTTTTGTCGGCACAATGCCCGCCCTGATGACCCCTTGCAAAGCTGACCGGAGCCCGGATTTTGATGCACTTGTCAAAAAGGGCAAGGAAATGATCGCCGCTGGCATGTCGGCTGTGGTCTATTGCGGCTCCATGGGCGATTGGCCGCTGCTGACGAATGAAGAAAGAATGCAGGGGGTTGAAGGTCTGGTTGCGGCGGGCGTTCCGGTTGTCGTGGGCACCGGTGCCGTCAACACCAAATCGGCCGTGGCCCTTGCGGCCCATGCGCAAAAAATTGGCGCGGCGGGCCTGATGGTAATCCCGCGGGTTTTGTCACGCGGGTCTTCGCCCATAGCACAGCGCAATCACTTCAAGGCCATTCTTGAGGCCGCACCAGATGTGCCTGCGGTCATCTATAACAGCCCGGTTTACGGTTTCGCGACGCGGGCGGATCTGTTCTTTGCCCTGCGCGCCGAGCATCCCAACTTGATTGGTTTCAAGGAATTCGGCGGCAAGGACGATTTGCGCTATGCGGCGGAACATATCACCAGCCATGATGATCAGGTCACGCTGATGGTGGGCGTTGATACCGCAGTCTACCACGGCTTTGTCAATTGTGGGGCCACCGGCGCCATCACCGGCATCGGCACCGCCCTGCCCAAAGAGGCGCTGTTGCTGGCCGCTCTGGCGCAAAAGGCAGCCGAAGGACATGCCGAGGCCCGCAAACGCGCGCTTGAACTGGAAGAAGCCTTTTCGGTGCTCACCAGCTTTGATGAGGGCACCGATCTTGTGCTTTACTACAAGTACCTTCTGGTGCTGAACGGCGAAGAAGAATACCGCCTGCATTTCAATGAGACCGACGCGCTCAGCGATGCCCAGCGCAGCTATTGCGAGGCACAATATACCTTGTTCCAAAACTGGTTTGCCGATTGGTCCAAACAAGGCGGGATCATCGCACAATGCATGTGATCGACAGCCATACCGGGGGCGAACCAACACGCGTCATCTTGGAAGGCGGCCCCGATCTTGGGTCAGGGCCGCTGGCCGAACGGGCACGGCGGCTGGCGGAGGATCATCGGGATTTCTACCGCTCGCTGATGCTGGAACCGCGCGGACAGCCCGCCATGGTCGGCGCTTTGCTGGTGGAACCGGAGGCACCCGATTGTGCCACCGGCGTGATCTATTTTGACAGGGACGCGGTTTTGGGCATGTGCGGGCACGGCACCATCGGGCTCGCCGTCACACTTGCCTATTTTGGCCGGATCGGCATTGGCACCCATAGGGTCGAAACCCCGGTGGGCGTGGTTCAGATCACCTTGAGTGACCCCAATACCGTAACCGTCACCAATATCGAAAGCCGCCGCGTTCAGGCCGCAGTATCGGTTGAGGTAGACGGGCTTGGCACGGTGACCGGCGATGTTGCCTATGGCGGAAACTGGTTCTTCATTGTTGATCCCAGCCCGATCCCGCTGGAAACCGGCAATATCAAGCAACTGACCGAAGCCGCCATCGCCATCCGCGCGGCCACCATCCGGCAAGGCATCGGCGGCGAAGAGGGCCAAGCCATTGATCATGTGATCTTTCAAGATGCCTCGCCTGATGTCGGCATCCATTCACGCAACTTTGTGCTGTGCCCCGATGACGCCTATGACCGCTCGCCTTGCGGCACCGGCAGTTCGGCGCGGCTGGCCTGTCTGGCTGCCGATGGCCGCCTTGCAGCAGGGCAGGAGATCATCCAAGAAAGCATCATCGGCTCATCTTACCGGCTGTCATATCAACCCGGCCCAAAGGGCGGTGTGATCCCCTCAATCACCGGGCAGGCCTGGATCACGGCGCACAGCCGGATGGTGTTTCATCAGGGTGATCCGTTCCGCCAGGGGATCATTTTGTGAGCGACGACGACTTCATCGTTATCGGCGCCGGGATCGTCGGGATCAGCACGGCACTTGCGCTGCAATCGCGCGGGTTGCGGGTTCGGGTGCTGGACCGCAGCGGGGTGGCGGCGCAGGCCTCGGCCGCCAGTGCCGGGGCCTTTGCCTTTAGCGACATCATCCCCTTGGCCACACCCGGCATCATGCGCAAGGCTCCGAAATGGCTGCTTGACCCGATGGGCCCGCTGTCAGTGCCGCCGCGCTATGCGTTGAAGATCGCACCTTGGATGCTGCGCTTCTGGCGGGCCAGTTGGCGCGACCGGTATCAGGCCTCGGTTACGGCACAAGCGGCGCTGATGACCTGCGCGCGCGCCGCCCTTGAACGACAGATAATAGACGCCAAAGGCGAGGCGCTGATGCAGCGCGAAGGCCAGTTGCAGCTTTATCAAGGCCCGCGCGACTATCAAGACAGCCTGCCGGGGTGGGAACAGCGTCGCCGCTTCGGGGTCAGCTTCGATCTGCTCGAAAGCCCAAAGGCGATTGCCGAGATCCAACCGGGGATCGACCCCGGTTTCACCCATGCAAGCTTTACCCCCGACTGGATCAACACCGTCGATCCGAAATCCTGGGTCGAACATCTTGCGGCACATTTCATCAGCCGTGGCGGGCGGATTGAACGGGCCGATGTAACGGCCGTGTCGGTTGAGGCAGACCGCCCGGTGCTGGAAACCCCACAAGCCCGCATCCGCGCGGCGGGGCTGGTGATCGCGGCCGGGGCATGGTCACACCACCTTGCCCGCACGCTGGGCGATAAAATCCCGTTGGAGACAGAGCGCGGCTATAACACCACCTTGCCTGCGGGCGCGTTTGATCTGCGCACCCATCTGACCTTTGGCGCCCACGGCTTTGTCGTCACGCGCATCAATGGCGGGGTGCGGGTTGGTGGTGCGGTGGAACTGGGCGGCCTGACCCTGCCGCCCGATTACCGGCGCGCCGAGATCCTTTTGGCCAAGGCTGCGCGGTTCTTGCCAGGGCTTTGCACCAAGAACGGCAGCCAATGGATGGGGTTTCGCCCCTCATTGCCCGACAGTTTGCCGGTGATCGGCCCGTCGCCGCGCGCGCCCAATGTCTATTACGCCTTTGGTCATGGCCATCGGGGGCTGACGCAGGCGGCGGCGACCGCCGAATTGATCGCAGCCATAGCGTCACAAAACTCTCCCGATTTCGACATGGCCCCGTTTTCGGCCACACGGTTTTGAAAGGACACGGCATGAAGATCACCAAACTGACCGTCTATCAGGTTGACCTCCCCCTGAAGGAAGGCCGCTACAGCTGGTCAAACGGCAATTTTGTCGAGGTTTTCGACAGCACGGTTCTGGAGATCACCACCGATGCTGGGCTAAAGGGTTACGGCGAATGCTGCCCGCTTGGCTCTGCCTACCTGCCGTCTTTTGCGCTTGGTGTGCGCGCAGGGCTGGCCGAACTTGCACCGCATCTGATCGGGCAGGATCCGCTGAATTTGGGCGCGGTCAACCGCAGTATGGATGCGGCGCTGCGCGGGCATCCCTATGCCAAGGCTCCGGTGGATATCGCCTGTTGGGACATCTTGGGGCAGGCAACCGGACAGCCGGTTTACACGCTCTTGGGCGGTGCGGCGCAAGACGATGTTGTGCTTTACCGCGCCATCAGCCAGGAGGCGCCCGACATCATGGCCCGCAAAATCAAGGGCTATGCCGCTGAAGGATATACCAAATTTCAGCTCAAGGTGGGCGGCGACGCCAATGATGATATTGAACGTATCCGCGCCACCCGTGCCGTTCTCAAACCCTCTGATCTTTTGGTGGCCGATGCCAATACCGGCTGGACCCGGCATGAGGCCGCGCGGGTTGTCGGGGCCGTCGCCGGGCTTGATGTCTACATCGAACAACCCTGCCTGACCTATGAAGAATGCGTGTCGGTCCGGCGGCGCACCACCCTGCCTTTCGTGCTGGACGAGGTGATTGATACCCCCAACACATTGGTGCGCGGCATTGCCGAGGATGCCATGGATGTGATCAACCTGAAGATCTCAAAGGTCGGTGGCCTGACCAAGGCCAAGCTGATGCGCGATCTTTGCGTGACGCACGGCATCCCGATGACGATCGAAGACACCTGGGGCGGCGATATCACCACCGCAACCATCGCCCATCTGGCCCGCTCGACGCCCGCAGAATTCACCTTCTCGGCCACCGATTTCAACAGCTACGGCACCGTTGATATCGCCGAAGGT
>JBAUHP010000168.1:0-14349 GCA_049680345.1 Albidovulum sp.
CCAAGCGCCTTTGCGGCGGCGTAAAGGTTCGATCCATCGATGAACAGCGCAAGCCGTTCGTCTTTGTAGAACATAAAAGTCCCTTTCAAAAAAGGTCGTCAATTAGATATATGTGAGAGTGGTCACATGCGTATTGTAAGACGTAACTGGCAACTGAACAATTCCGTAGATGTAGTAGGACTCGTATCCAATATGGTATCCATACTAAAGCATAGGTACGCTTATGTCGCGCTTGGAAGCAATCAGGCTTCTTCCGCAGGATCCCCGATCGATACATTAAAGGCCGCGATTTGCGCAATAGAGGACGACAAGACCAAACTTGTCGCAGTCAGCCGGTTCTTCCGCACCCCGGCCTTCCCGGCCGAATCCGGGCCTGAATTCATCAATGCAGTCGCAATAATTGCCACTTTTCGCCCTCCGCAGGCGCTTTTGGCGCAATTTCATATTGTCGAGGCGCAGTTTGAGCGGCGGCGTGAAACCCGATGGGGGGCGCGCACGCTTGATCTGGATCTGCTGGCATGGGGTGGCGAAATCTTGCCGGATGACGTTACGCTAAGCCATTGGATCGAGCTACCGGCAACAGAACAAAGGCAGAAAACGCCCGAGGATCTGATCTTGCCGCACCCGCGATTGCAAGATCGGGCCTTTGTACTGATTCCTTTTGCAGACGTTGCCGCCACTTGGTGCCATCCGCTGACCGGCAAGAGCGTATCCGCAATGATCGAAGCCCTCCCCGAGGCTCAGAAAGCCGAGATTAGGCCAATCTAGCGCCGTTTCGTGGCTTGTCATGCCCGGCCCAAGCGCCTAAATAGCTAATTCTTGCTTTTCCAATGTGGATTGGAGTTCCAGATGGCCCGTGTAACGGTCGAAGATTGCGTAGACAAAGTTCCGAACCGGTTTGAGCTGGTGATGCTCGCGTCGCACCGCGCGCGCGAAATCGCGGCAGGCTCGGCCATCGGGATTGAACGCGACAACGACAAAAATCCGGTGGTAGCCCTGCGCGAGATCGCGGATGAAGCCCAGACCGCCGACGCATTGCGCGAACGGACAATCGAAAGCTATCAGACCCAGATCGAGGTCGATGAGGCGGAAGAGGACGATATGGCGCTGTTGATGGGGGCAGAAGTTGACCGCCCGCAACAAGACGACATGTCTGAAGAAAAGCTCTTGCGGGCACTTATGGAAGCTCAGGGTCAGGGCTAACCCTACCCTGCCCAAGGACGGACCAGAATGATCGACGTCGAAGACCTGATCGCGCTGGTCCGTAACTACAACCCCAAAACCAATGCCGAACTGATCCGACGGGCCTATGACTACGGCCAGAAGATGCATGAAGGGCAAAAGCGCCATTCGGGGGAAGATTACTTCACCCATCCGGTTGCCGTGGCCGCGATTTTGACGGAACAAAGGCTGGATGATGCGACGATCATCACAGCGCTATTGCACGACACAATCGAAGACACCAAATCCACCTACAGCGAGATCGAAAGCGAATTCGGCGAAGAGATTGCCGAGTTGGTCGATGGTGTGACCAAGCTGACCAACTTGCAGCTTTCGTCATCCGAAACCAAACAATCGGAAAACTTCCGCAAGCTGTTCATGGCGATGTCGAAGGATCTTCGGGTGATCTTGGTCAAGCTGGGCGACCGGCTGCATAATATGCGCACGATCAGATCCATGCTTGCCAATAAACAAGCGCAAAAGGCGCGCGAGACCATGGATATCTTTGCACCGCTTGCCGGGCGCATGGGGATGCAATGGATGCGCGAAGAGCTTGAGGATCTTTCCTTCAAGGTTCTCAACCCCGAGGCGCGATCGTCGATCATCCGCCGCTTCATCACCTTGCAGCGCGAAACCGGCGATGTGATCAACAAGATCACCAGCGACGTCAAGCTGGAGCTTGAGAAAGAAGATCTGGACGCCGACGTCTACGGCCGCGCGAAAAAGCCCTATTCGATCTGGCGCAAGATGCAAGAAAAGCAGCTGGCGTTTTCGCGGCTCTCGGACATTTACGGCTTTCGGGTGATTTGCCAGACGGAAGGCGATTGTTACCGCATCCTTGGTGCCATTCACCGGCGCTGGCGGGCGGTGCCGGGGCGGTTCAAGGATTACATCAGCCAGCCCAAGACCAATGGCTACCGCTCTATCCATACAACGGTTTCAGGGCGCGACGGCAAGCAGGTTGAAGTGCAGATCCGCACCCGACAGATGCATGAAGTCGCCGAGGCCGGGGTGGCGGCACATTGGTCTTACCGCGATGGTGTGCGCGCCCAAAACCCCTTTGCCGTTGACCCCACGCGCTGGATTGCCACGCTGACCGAACGGTTCGACGGCGGCGAGGATCACGACGAATTCCTCGAAAACGTCAAGCTTGAGATGTATTCGGATCAGGTGTTTTGCTTCACACCCAAAGGTGATGTGGTGCAATTGCCCAAAGGCGCCACGCCGATTGATTTCGCCTATGCGATCCACACCCGTATCGGCAATGCCTGTGTCGGCGCCAAGATCGACGGTATCCGCGTGCCCTTGTGGACGCGGCTGAAGAACGGGCAGTCGGTCGAGGTGATTACGGCGGCCGGCCAAAGGCCGCAAGCGACATGGATCGACATTGTGGTGACCGGGCGGGCCAAATCCGCGATCCGCCGGTCTTTGCGCGAAGAACACCGCGAAAGATTTGTAAAGCTTGGGCATGAGCTGGCCCGCGTGGCGTTTGAACATATCGGCAAGAAGGCCACCGACAAGGCCCTGCGCACCGCCGCCAAGACACTTGGACTGGCCGATGAAACCGAAGTTCTGGCCCGCCTTGGCAGTGCAGAGCTTAGTGCGCGCGACGTGATCGCCGCCCTCTATCCGGAACTTGCAACCCAACCCTCTGAGGAAATCGAAGGTGGTCTTGCAGTCGTGGGCCTTGCCGCCGATCAAAGCTTTCGCCGCGCCAATTGTTGCCAGCCCGTCCCCGGCGAGCGTATCGTGGGCATCACCTACCGCGGCCAAGGCGTGGTTATTCATGCCATTGACTGCCCGGCGCTGGCCGAATTTGAAGAGCAACCCCAACGCTGGGTCGATCTTCATTGGCATTCGGGGCGGCATGCGGCCACCAACACCGTCAGCCTCAATCTGACCATTGCAAATGGCGCGGGCGTCTTGGGGCGGGTCTGCACGGTTATTGGCGAACAAAAGGCAAATATCTCGGATATGACATTTGTTGACAGAAAACCGGACTTTTATCGTCTTATTGTTGAAGTAGACTTGCGTGACGCCGAACATATGCATCTGGTGTTAACCGCACTGGAGGCAGAAACAGACGTCGCCCAAGTTGAGCGTATTCGCGATTTGTCGCGTAAACCGTAATTATATGACCGTGAAGGGTCCCACCGATGGTTTTCAGACGGCGCGACCGCCGCGCCTTTCATGTAACACTGGCTGAGTTGTTCTTTCCCCGTGGCGGCTGGATCCGCGCGGCGCGCTATGTCATTCATCGACTGCGCCGCCTGCCGGACCCGCCGCACCGGATCGCCCGCGGCATCGGTGCGGGCGTTTTCATCTCTTTCACACCACTTTTCGGGCTTCACTTCATTGGCGCCATTGCGGTTGCCGCGGCCATTCGCGGGAATTTTCTGGCCGCCCTTTTGGCGACATTCTTCGGAAATCCGCTGACCTTTCCGCTGATCGCACTGACCTCAGTTGAAATCGGTCATTGGATGTTGGGCGGCGAACTTGGGTTCAGCATCGCCGATGTCATGGCCTCTTTCGCGGGCGCGTGGATAGAGATCTGGTCCAATATCAAGGCGATCTTTACCCCCGAAACCACGCATTGGGGCAATCTGGCCGAATTCTTCTACGATATCTTCTTGCCCTATCTGGTGGGCGGGCTGGCACCGGGGCTGGTTTGCGGGCTGATCTGCTATTACATCAGCCTGCCGGTGATCAGCACCTATCAGCGTTTGCGCGACAGAAAACGCCGCGACCGGATCGAAAAGAAGCTGGCCAGCAAGTTGAAAGCCGCCGAAAAGGCGCGCATCAAGGCAAAAACGCAAGCACTTAAGTCGGAGATCCAACCATGACAAAGCCCGCAAAACTGCGTCTTGGGGTGAATATCGACCATGTCGCCACGCTCAGAAATGCGCGTGGTTCGGCCTATCCCGACCCGGTGCGCGCAGCACTCTTGGCAGAAACCGCCGGGGCCGACGGCATTACCGCGCATCTGCGTGAAGACCGCCGCCATATTATCGACAGCGATATTGATGCGTTGATGGCAGCACTCGCGCGGCCTTTGAACTTTGAAATGGCAGCCACAGCGGAAATGCAAGCCATCGCCTTGCGCCACCGCCCGCATGCCGTCTGCATCGTGCCCGAAAAACGCGAGGAACGCACAACCGAAGGCGGGCTTGATGTTGCCTCGGATCAAGGCCGGCTGACCGATTTCATCGCCCCTTTGCGCGAAGCGGGCGCGCGCGTGTCGATGTTCGTGGGCCACGATCCGCGCCAGATCGAAGCTTCGGCAAAGATCGGGGCGGCGGTGGTTGAACTTCATACCGGACACTACTGCGACCTGCATGCCGAAGGGCGCTTTTCTGAGCGCGACGCCGAACTTGCAGCCCTTTGCAAAGGCGCAACCCTTGCCCATGCGCTGGGACTTGAGGTGCACGCGGGCCACGGACTTACCTTTGATACCGTTGCCCCAATCGCTGTGATCCCCGAAGTGGTGGAGCTGAATATCGGGCATTTCTTGATCGGTGAGGCGGTGTTTTCGGGCCTTGGCCCTGCCATCAGCGAAATGCGCCGCCTGATGGATGCCGCGCGGGGCCTATCTCTTTCATGATCCTTGGCATCGGTTCTGACCTTGCGAATATAGAACGGATCGCCGCGACGTTAGAGCGTTTCGGTGATCGGTTCCGCAACCGGGTTTTTACCGAAGTTGAACAGTGCAAGGCCGAAGGACGCCGCGATGTGGCGGGCACCTATGCCAAACGCTGGGCCGCGAAAGAGGCCTGTTCCAAAGCGCTTGGCACCGGGCTTGCCATGGGTATCGCTTGGAAGGACATGTCCGTCAGCAACCTCAAATCCGGCCAACCGGTAATGCATCTGACTGGCTGGGCCGCGGACCAGCTGGCGGCGATGACGCCTGCCGGGCATGAGGCCATCGTTCATGTCACTTTGACCGACGATCACCCCTGGGCGCAGGCCTTTGTGGTTATTGAAGCACGTCCAGTGAAATAAGGCGCCTTGGCCAGCCCCACCTGCCCCGGTTTGCCCAAGGCTTTGCTTGACACTGTCACCGCCCGCCATCATGTACCCCCCAAACCGGAAAAATGCGGGGCTGGTCATGACGAGTACGGCGAAAGAAAGTATCACCGAAACCATCAAGACTATTGTCTATGCCTTGCTGATTGCGGGCGTGTTTCGGACATTGTTCTTCCAGCCCTTCTACATCCCCTCGGGGTCAATGAAGGACACGTTGCTGATTGGCGATTTCATCTTCGTCAACAAGATGGCCTATGGCTATTCGCGCTACTCTTGCCCGTTTTCCGCCTGCCCCCTGCCGGGCCGCCTTTTCGGCGCAGAGCCGGAGCGCGGCGATGTCGTGGTCTTTCGTCACCCCGGTTCGGGCAATGATTTCATCAAGCGGGTGATTGGCCTGCCCGGTGACACTGTGCAGATGAAGAATGGTGTGGTTTTCATCAATAATGAAGCCGTCCCGCAAGTGGATGATGGGTTTTTCGAAGAAGTCTACGCCCCCCAAGGCGGTGCAGGCCGCCCGCCGTCATGTATGAACGGCCCGTTGCAGGAAGGCGATATCTGCCAAAGTGAGCGGAAAATCGAAACCCTGCCCAATGGCGTGTCACATAGCATTCTTAATATTCGTGACAGCGCCCAAGACAACACCAAGGTCTTTTCGGTGCCCGCTGGCAATTACTTCTTCATGGGCGATAACCGCGACAATAGCGAAGACAGCCGCTTCTCGCCTCCGGGTGGGGTGGGCTATCTGCCTGCCGAATATCTGATTGGCCGAGCCGACCGGATCATGTTCTCCTCTGCGGGAAGATCGCTGTTCTTCTTCTGGACATGGCGTTCGGATCGTTTCTTCAAGGCGGTTGAGTGAACCCCATCTTGTCCCAATCCCTATGATCACGACGTCGTTAAGCAAAAGCTTTGATTGGTCTGGCCGCGCGCCCCGCAAGGAAGTTTGGCTGCTTTGGGCCTTCGCAGCACTTGTCTGCAGTGCCACCATCGCTGCGGAATACTGGGGGGCGCAAGCCTTAGGCATTGACGGGCCGGTTTTCTTGCCGCGCCTTGTCTATGTGGCCGCAGGGTTGCTTTTCATCCCACTCACCGCCGCGATGGTCCGCCGTGCCCATGATGCGGGCCGCTCTGGTGCGTGGGTGCTGGTGTTGCTTGCGCCCGTTCTTGGCAGTCTCATTGCGCTTTATCTTCTGATTGCGCCAAGCAACAGCCGCCGCCGCGCACCCGACGCGCCCCTGGCGATGCTGGTGCTGGCCGTAGCAACCATTGCCGTTTCGGTTTTGTTTATGTCACGCGCGTTTTGGCAACCTTACTGGATTCCCGCAAATTCGATGGCCCCCACGCTTTTGGCCGGTGATTACGTCACGGTTTCGCGCCCCTTCCACTATCGGCCCGAAGCGGGCGATATCGTGGTGTTTCGCCATGTCGCGGACCAGACCGATTTCATCAAACGCGTTATCGGCATGCCCGGCGACACGGTGCAGATGCGGGCAGGCACTGTCTATCTGAACGGTGAAGCCTTGCCCCAAGAAGATGCCGGAAATTTTGAGGAAATCTTTGGCCCCAAAGGGCCGGGCGCTGCCTTGCCACGCTGCGCCAACGGACCTGTGGGGATCGGTGGCATCTGCTCCTCCCCGCGCAAGGTCGAAACCCTGCCGGGTGGCACGCAGCATGCGATCCTTGATATCAGCGTCACCCCGCTTGACGACACGATTGTCTTTCTTGTCCCACCAGAGCACTATTTCGTCATGGGTGATAACCGCGACAACAGCAGCGACAGCCGATTAAGCGCCGAAGTGGGCGGGGCTGGCATGGTGCCGGCCGCCTATATTATCGGGCGCGGCAGCCGGGTGGTGTTTTCTGCCGCCGGGCCTTCGCTTTATGCTTTTTGGGACTGGCGCGCGGGCCGTTTTTTCAAGGCATTACAGTGAAGTTGTCCTCTGATCTTCAGGCCTTCGCGGCCCGCATTGGCCACCAGTTCGCGCGGCCCGAGCTTTTGTTGCGCGCGCTGACCCACGCATCCATTTCCACCCCCACCCGCCCCGACAATCAACGGTTGGAATTCTTGGGCGACCGGGTCTTGGGGCTGGTGATGGCCGAAGCCTTGCTGGTGGCCGATAAGACCGCCGCCGAAGGCCTGCTTGCGCCGCGCTACAACGCCTTGGTCCGCAAAGAGACCTGCGCCGAAGTGGCGCGCGAAATTGGCCTTGGCGATGTCCTGAAACTTGGCCGCTCGGAAATGATGTCGGGCGGGCGGCGCAAGGAAGCGCTGCTGGGGGATGCGATGGAGGCGGTGCTGGCCGCCGTCTATCTGGACGGCGGGTTTGAAGCCGCACAGGCCATGGTCTTGCGGCTATGGGGCGAGAGGGTTGCATCGGTCGATGCCGATGCCCGCGATGCCAAGACCGCCTTGCAAGAATGGGCGCAGGCGCGCGGCTTGCCGCCCCCTACCTATACCGAAGTGGGCCGCCACGGCCCCGATCATCAGCCGATATTCACCGTCGAGGTCAAACTGGCCACCGGCGAGGCGGAAAGCGCCGAGGCTGGCGCCAAACGTCAGGCGGAACAAACGGCGGCAAAAGCGCTATTGGCGCGACTGGAGACATAAAATGGCCGAGGCCGAAACCCCAACCCGCGCCGGATTTGTCGCCCTGATTGGCGAACCGAATGCAGGCAAATCAACACTTTTGAACCGCATGGTCGGGGCCAAAGTCTCTATCGTGACCCATAAGGTGCAAACCACGCGGGCGCGCATCCGTGGCATCGCCATGGAAGGGGCTACGCAGATCGTCTTCGTCGACACGCCGGGTCTGTTCCGCCCGCGCCGCCGCCTTGACCGCGCCATGGTCGCGGCGGCTTGGGGCGGGGCCGCGGATGCCGATATCGTGGTTTTGCTGATCGAGGCGCATCGCGGCCAGACTGAAGGCGTCACGGCGATCCTTGAGGCGCTGAAAGACCGGATGGCATCAGGTGCGCGGATCGCCTTGGCGATCAACAAGATCGACAAGATCAAGGCCGAAGTGCTTTTGGCGCTGTCAGAAAAGCTTAACGCGGCCTTTCCGTTTGAGAAGACCTTCATGATCTCGGCGGAAAAGGGCTACGGCGTGCCTGACCTGAAAGAATGGCTGGCGGCAGAATTGCCTGAAGGCAGTTGGTTCTATCCCGAAGATCAGATCGCCGATCTGCCGATGCGGATGATCGCCGCCGAAATCACCCGCGAAAAGCTGACTCTGCGCTTGCATGAAGAATTGCCCTATCAGCTGACCGTCGAGACCGAAAATTGGGAAGACCGCCCCGATGGGTCGGCCCGCATAGATCAGTTGGTCTATGTCGCGCGGGATGGCCACAAGGGCATCATTTTGGGCCATAAGGGCGAAACCATCAAAGCCGTGGGGCAAGCCGCGCGGGTTGAGATGACGGAATTTCTGGGCCGCGAGGTGCATCTTTTCTTGCAGGTGAAAGTGCGCCCCAACTGGCTTGACGAAAAGGAACGCTATTCGGAAATGGGGCTGGATTTCAAGGATGGCAACTGACCCGCGCCTGACCGCTGACTTTTGGGTGCGGGCCTATCTTCGGCGCTGCGAATTGGCCGATATTCCGGCCTATGTGACAGCCAAGGGCGATGCCACCGCCGGTGCGGTTTTGGTGAAACTTGCCACCCTCGACGGGCAGGCCCAGCTTTTTCAACGCTCTTTCGATCTAATGACCGGCAACCGCACTTGGGTGACCCTCACCACCGGGCCCGAGCCTGAGGTTGACGGCGCTATTGCCCGCCAGCGTAAAAATGACCCGGACCTTTGGGTGATTGAGATTGAAAGCCGCAATGGCCGCAGCCTTCTTGATGAAGAAGGCCTGTCTGGTTGACGAAGGTTCTTGACCAAAACGCCTTGCCCCCCGGGCTTGGCTGGACTTCGCATCCAATGCCACGGCATATTTGACGGATAAGGCGAAGGGGGGCGGCATGGACTGGCGGGATGAAGGTGCTGTTTTATCGGTCCGGCCGCATGGGGAAAGCTCTGCCATCATCGAAGTGTTCACCGAAAACCATGGCCGCCATGCAGGGGTGGTTCGTGGCGGCACCTCGCGCCGGATAGCGCCTTTGTTGCAGCCCGGCGCCCAGCTTGATGTCAATTGGCGCGCCCGGCTAGATGACCATATCGGCGCATTCACCGTAGAACCGATCAAGGCGCGCACCGGGGTTCTGGCCGACCGGCTGGCACTGGCGGGGCTGAATTCCATCTGCGCGCTTTTGCATTTCGCTTTGCCGGAGCGGGAAGCCCATCTGCCTTTATACACGCGCAGCATCACGCTTCTTGATGCCTTGGGGCAGGCACCGGACTGGACGCTTGGCTATCTGCACTGGGAATTGCAGCTGCTCGAAGAGCTGGGTTATGGGCTTGACCTGACCGCCTGCGCAGTGACCGGCAGCCGCGAGGATCTGGCCTATGTCAGCCCCAAAACCGGCCGTGCCGTGGGGCGGGCTGCGGCGGGCGAATGGGCCGACCGGCTTTTGCCTTTGCCTTTGTGCTTGCTGGGGCAAGGGGGCGCGAATACGGCCGAAATAACCCAAGGCCTGATCACCACCGGGCATTTCTTGACCCATCGGCTTGCGCATGACCTTGGCAACCGACCGCTTCCCGAGGCGCGTCAGCGTTTCGTCAATCTGTTGGCCCGGCAGGCCGGATAAACTTAGCCCGCCCCGACAAATACGACACCAATGTCGCAAGCAAGGCAGACGCCGGCCCGTGGTTTCGGGCCAATCGACTTAGGATACATGCATGGCCACAAAATACTTACCCATTCTTTTGCGGCATTCGCCGACCCCAAAGGTCGAGCATTTTGCTGTACTTGCGGGCCTTGATGCATGTGTGCGCGGTATGCTGATCTCGGTCATGCCACTGGTGATCTATGACGCGGTGCTTGATGCGGGCGTGGTAAGCCGCATCTATTTCGTCGCGGGCGTGGTATCGCTGATCTGGGGATTGATGGTGCCGTGGATCACCGGCAAGGTGCCACGCCGCTGGGTCTATAGTTTTGGTGCCCTGCTTTACCCGGTCGGCATGGTCTTCGCCATTCTTGGCGGGCCGGTCATGGTGCCTTTGTCGCTGATGTGCAATGCCATGGCCACGGTGACGGTTTTTGTCTGCCTGAACGCCTATGTGCTTGATTATGTGGCCCGGGCCGACCTTGGGCGCGGGCAATCCTTGCAAATGGTCTATGCTGCAACACCTTGGATGGCCGGGCCGCTTTTGGGTGTCTGGCTGCACCATCTTTGGGCGCCTTTACCCTTCATTGCGGCGGCGGTGTTTTCCCTGTGCATGCTGACAGCTTTTTGGATCTTGCGTCTGGGCAATGGCAAGCAGATCAGCCGCGCCAAGAAACAGGCCGTCAATCCGGTGGCCTTTCTGTCCCGGTTTTTTCAACAACCGCGCCTGATCGCAGGCTGGTTCTTTGCGGTGATCCGGTCTTGTGGCTGGTGGGTCTATGTCGTCTATCTGCCGATCTTTTGCGTCGAGGCGGGCCTTGGTGACAAGATCGGGGGCATGGTGCTTTCGGCGTCCAACAGCTTGTTGTTCATCTCGCCCTTCATGTTGCGCTTCGCGACCAAAACCTCTTTGCGGCGGGTGATGCGCGTCACCCTTTTCTGGTGTGCCGTCACCTTCATTTTGGCCACGGCGGCCTCGCCATTGCCTTGGGTTACGGTGGTTTTGCTATCACTTGGATCAATCGGATTGGTGATGCTGGATGCGACCGGTGGCCTGCCCTTCATGATGTCGGTCAAACCGTCAGAGCGGTCTGAAATGGCCGCCGTCTATTCCAGCTTTCGCGATGTATCGGGCATCGCAACACCGGGTGTGGCCTATCTTGTGCTGCTGGCCGCGCCACTTGCAGCCATTTTCGCAGCAAGCGGCGTGGGATTTGCCATAGCCTTCGCTATAGCCGGGTACATGCATCCGCGCCTTGGAACAGCGCGGCCTTCGCATGGCGGCGCTGTTCGGGTTGGGGTGGGCGTCAGTCCAGCAAGCGTCGCGCAATAACCTGGGCTTGAATTTCGGCGGCGCCCTCAAAGATATTCAAGATACGGGCGTCGCATAGAATCCGGCTGATCTGATATTCCAGCGCAAAGCCGTTTCCACCATGGATCTGCAAAGCATTATCCGCCGCAGCCCATGCCACGCGCGCGCCCAAGAGCTTGGCCATCCCCGCCTCCAGATCGCAGCGCTTGTCATGATCTTTTTGCCATGCGGAATGATAGGTCAGCTGGCGGGCGATCATGATCTCGACCGCCATCATCGCCAGTTTGCCGGCCACACGCGGAAATTCGATCAGGCTTTTGCCGAATTGCTTGCGGTCTTCGGCATATTTCATGCCGACCTCCAGCGCCGATTGTGCCACGCCTATGGCACGGGCGGCAGTCTGAATGCGCGCAGATTCGAAGGTTTGCATAAGCTGTTTGAAGCCCTGCCCCGGCACCCCGCCCAGCAGATTTTCGCCCTTCACCTTGAAGCCGTCAAAGCCAAGTTCATATTCTTTCATGCCGCGGTAGCCAAGCACCTCAATCTCACCGCCGCTCATACCCGGTGTCGGGAAGGGTTCGGCATCGGTGCCCGGCGTCTTTTCAGCAAGGAACATCGACAGGCCCTTGTAATCGCTTGTCGCCGGATCGGTCCGCGCCAGCAGCGTCATCACATGGGTGCGTGCGGCATGGGTGATCCAGGTCTTGTTGCCGGTCACTGTCCAATCTTCGCCATCCTTCACCGCGCGGGTGCGCAAGGATCCAAGGTCTGACCCGGTATTGGGTTCCGTGAAAACCGCCGTGGGCAGGATCTCACCGCTTGCAAGCTTTGGCAGCCAATGGGCCTTTTGTTCCGCCGTGCCGCCGCACAAGATCAGCTCTGCCGCAATCTCGCTGCGCGTGCCCAATGATCCCACCCCGATATAGCCGCGCGACAGTTCTTCCGAGACCACCACCATCGAGGCTTTCGACAGGCCAAGCCCGCCGAATTCTTCCGGGATGGTCAGCCCGAACACGCCCAACTCGGCCAGCTCAGTGATCACTTCCATCGGGATCAGCTCATCCTTCAGGTGCCAGCCATGGGCATTGGGCACCACACGTTCTTCGGCATAACGGCGGAACTGATCGCGGATCATTTCCAGCTCATCATCAAGGCCAGAGGTACCAAAGGTCGCGCGGCCATGATTTTCGCGCATCAATCCCACCAGCCGCGCCCGTGCGGCCGGGCTGTTGCCGCCCGCGATCAGTTCGGCCGCCGCCGCACCGGGTTGCCAGCCAAGACCAAGATCGCCAAGCCGCGCCACTTCGCCCTGGCTCATCGGGATGCCGCCCGCAATCTGCGCCAGATATTCGCCAAAGCCGATCTGCAAGATCAGGCTTTCCATCTCTCCAAACCCGCCGGTCTCGGAAATCCGCCCCGCCCAGGCGCGCATCTGCCGCAAGGCTTCCACATAGGTGGCCAGCCACGACAGGGCATGGGCTGCAAACTGATGTTCCTCAAGCGCGGCGGCCGCAACCCGGCCATTCACGCTGACCTTTGCGCGCATGTCAGCCGTAGCCTTGGCCAGCAGCGCCTCTACCTCTGGCAGGGCCGCGCTGGTTTGCGCCATCAGATCCGGCAAAGAGGTGTTTTTTGGCATTTCGGCTCCATCATGGGGCATGAATCGGCTCCTTTTTGGCAATCACGCCCAGTTAGGGTATTTTGCAGGTGCAGCGCAATATTAATTCGCACTTGCGGCATCGCAAGCATGAAAATGTCGCAGAGGATTTTTGAGTGCAGCCCTGCCCCCAAGTAGCTATAGCGGATCTGGTAGGAGCTTTGATGTTCGGATTTGACCCGCTGATACTTGCCCTTGCGATGACCGTCACGCTTGTGGCCGGTGCGGTCAAGGGGGCCGTTGGCTTTGCCATGCCGATGATCATGATCTCGGGCCTTGCCTCTTTCTTACCCGCGAATGAGGCGCTGGCCGCCCTTATCTTACCCACATTGGTCACCAATATTGCGCAAGCGATGCGGCAAGGCTTTGGTGCGGCCCTTGCCACCACTTACGAATACCGCCGTCTTTTGGTGACAATTTGCGTCGTCATCGTGCTTGCAGCACAGATCGTCCCATACGTTCCGCAAGCGGCATTGCTGATGGCGCTTGGCGTGCCGATTGTCGCCTTCGCGCTAAGCCAGCTTGGTGGCTGGCAGCTTCGCTTCGATGCCCGCAACCGGGGGCGAGCAGAAATTCTGACCGGGCTGGTTGGTGGCTTTTATGGCGGAATATCCGGGGTCTGGGGCCCGCCCACGATTGCGCTTTTGACCTCGCTTGGGGTTGGCAAGCGCGAAAATATCCGCGTGCAAGGCGTGGTCTATCTGATTGGTTCGGCCATGCTGGTGATCGGCCATACCGGTTCGGGGGTTTTGAACGCCGCCACCTTGCCGCTGTCGGTTATCTTGACGGTGCCGGCCATGGCGGGCCTATACGCAGGCTTCGCCATTCAAGATCGGCTTGATGCCGCCCGCTTCAGCCGCTGGACACTTGTCGTGCTGGCGATCACCGGGCTTAACCTGATCCGCCGCGCCCTTGGTTTTTGAACTCGGTTGCGGGCGCGCCGGCAGACCTGCAATCAGCCAATCGCGGCGGCGCGGACATCATCATCAATGAAGGGCACATATTGCGCGAAATTGTCCGCGAACATGTTCACCAGCTTTAGCGCTTGTGCGTCATAGGCCGCCACGTCGGCCCATGTCCGGCGCGGATCAAGCAAACGGTCCTCTACCCCCGGCACCGCGATCGGCACTTGAAATCCAAAATTCGGATCTTTGCGGAATTGCACTTCGTTCAGCGATCCGTCCAATGCGGCGGTCAACAGCGCGCGCGTGGCCTTGATCGGCATACGGCTGCCGGTGCCGTAAGCACCACCCGTCCAGCCAGTGTTGACCAGCCAGCAGGTCGCCCCGTGATGCGCGATCTTTTCTTGCAAAAGCTTGCCATAAACCTCTGGCCTGCGGGGCATGAAGGGCGCGCCGAAACAGGTTGAGAAGGTCGGCTGCGGTTCCGTGACGCCCAGTTCCGTGCCCGCCACTTTCGATGTGAAGCCCG
>JBAUHP010000169.1:0-2277 GCA_049680345.1 Albidovulum sp.
CTGAATAGCGGATCAATCCCTTGCCAAGCGACGTATTTCCCGGCCCGAGTATCGCCACCGGATCACCGCGTCCGAATGCGCCCGTCACCCGCGCAATCCCGGCAGGCAGCAATGATTTCCCCTGCCCGAGGGCGGCGACAGCACCGGCATCCAGATGCAGCTCACCGCGCGGCTTCATCGCACCGATCCAGCGTTTTCGCGCCACCTGCGGGTCGCTTTGGGCCACGAACCAGGTGACCTTTGCACCCGCCGCCAGTGCTGACAAGGGCCGCAGAGCCGAGCCTTCCATGATCGCCATGGCGCAGCCCCCCGCGACCGAGGTCTTGGCCGCCATCAGCTTGGTCTTCATGCCGCCCTTGGACAGCCCCGAAATCGGATCGCCCGCCATGTCTTCAATGTCGGGGGTGATTTTTTCAATCAGATCAAAGCGGCGGGCGGATGGGTCGGTTTTGGGATTGGCCGAATAAAACCCATCCACATCCGACAATAGTACCAGTTGGTCCGCTCCCACCGTGACCGCAATCTGGGCCGCGAGACGATCATTGTCGCCAAAGCGGATCTCATCCGTGGCGACCGTGTCATTTTCATTCACGATCGGCACGACACCCAGCGACAAAAGCGTTTCCAGCGTGGCGCGGGAATTAAGATAGCGGCGGCGATCTTCGGTGTCTTCAAGCGTGACCAAAACCTGACCCGCCGTCAGCCCATAGGGCGCCAACATCTCCTCATAAGCGCGCGCCAGACGTATCTGACCCACGGCGGCGGCCGCCTGACTTTGATCAAGCGCCAAAGCGCCCGCCCCCAGACCAAGCACGCCGCGCCCAAGGGCGATCGAGCCGGAGGAGACAAGGATCACATCGGCCCCTCGTGCCTTGACCATGGCCACGTCTTCGGCCAGCGCCGCAAGCCAGTCGCGGCGCAATCCACCTGCCGCATCGACCAGCAAGGCTGAGCCGATTTTCACGACCAGTCGTCGCGCCAGGGCAATGTCAGGCGTCAGGGATGCCATGCGCCTTCCTCGGGCTGAGATTTCGTGCGGTTGTCGATAATCACGGCATACAGGGCGCGCAAAAGCTCCTGCACGCCCTGCCCAGATACGGCCGAGATTGCGAAAACCGCACCACCGGACGCCTTTTCAAGGCTTTTCTTACGCGCATTCAGCGTTTTGGCATCCAGCGCATCGATCTTGGTCAATGCAGTAATGCGCGGCTTGTCGGCAAGCGTTTCGGAATAGGCCTTAAGCTCGCCCAAGATGGTCTTGTGGTCTTTTGCAATGGTCGATGAGGTGCCATCGACAAGATGCAGCAACACCGCCGAGCGTTCCACATGACCCAAGAATAAATCGCCCAGACCGCGACCTTCGGATGCGCCTTCAATCAGCCCCGGAATATCGGCCATGACGAATTCCTTGGCATCGACGCCAACGACGCCGAGGTTGGGCACCAGCGTGGTAAAGGGATAATCCGCAATCTTGGGCCGCGCGTTTGAAACAGTCGAAAGCAATGTTGATTTGCCCGCGTTCGGCAGCCCCAAAAGCCCGGCATCCGCGATCAGCTTCAGACGCAACCAGATGGTACGCTCAACCCCTTCTTGACCGGGATTGGCACGGGACGGTGCGCGGTTGGTGGAGGATTTGAAATGCAGGTTGCCAAAGCCGCCATTGCCGCCCTTGGCCAAAAGCACGCGTTGCCCCACGACCGTCAGATCGGCGATCATGGTTTCTTCGTCCTCATCAATGATCTCGGTGCCAACGGGGACTTTCAGCACGATGTCAGAGCCGGTCTTGCCGGTGCGTTGGCTGCCCATGCCGGGCTGTCCGGATTTGGCAAAGAAATGCTGCTGATAGCGAAAATCGATGAGCGTGTTCAACCCCTCGACGGCTTCGGCCCAGACCGAACCGCCATTGCCGCCATCGCCGCCATCGGGGCCGCCAAATTCGATGAATTTTTCCCGCCGGAACGCCACACAGCCGCCACCGCCGCCGCCCGAGCGGATATAGACTTTGGCAAGGTCGAGGAACTTCATTTGAGTAGGCCTTATCTTGGTTGCACTGGCGATAGTCTGTGGCGGACGAAATCGCAAGGGTGGCTTGGTGCAGCTAAGCATTCGGACCGCGTTCCGCGCTCCGATCCACCGGGGGTTTCACCCCCGGACCCCCAGGATATTTGGACCAAGTGGAAACGAGGGATCATCGGCAAAGGCGCGCTGCCACAAGACGATGGGTGCCGGGCCGGGCCGCGCGGCAGAGCGCCCCAAGCCGGTGCCGCTGCGGGTGAA
>JBAUHP010000170.1:0-9568 GCA_049680345.1 Albidovulum sp.
ATCACATCGAAATCCGCAGCCCCCGGCCCCCCGCGCGCGGTTATCTTGGCCAAAGCCGCAACCGGCCCGATCCCCATGATCCGGGGCGCGATCCCGGCCGCGGCTGCCGCACCGATACGCGCAATCGGGTGCAGGCCAAAGCGGCGAACCGCAGCACCAGAGGCCAAGACAAGCGCCGCCGCGCCATCATTGATGCCAGAGGCATTGCCCGCCGTCACGGTCCCATCGGCGCGAAATGGCGCGCGCAATGCGCCCAGCTTTTCCAATGTCGTCAGCCGGGGGTGTTCATCCGCAGACACCACCGCCGCGCCCTTTTGGGCCGGGGTCAGCGCCAGAATATCGGCGCTATGCCAGGACGGATCATAGCGTTCTTGGGAAAGTTGCGCGAAAGCATCTTGGTCAGCGCGCGAAATACCATATTCGGCCGCCAGATTTTCGGCCGTCTCGGGCATGCTTTCCACGCCGTATTGTGCCGCGATCCGCGCATGGGCGAAGCGCCAGCCGATGGTCGTGTCAAATATCTCGGCCCCGCGTTGAAACGCCGTATCGGCCTTGGCCATCACCAAAGGCGCGCGGCTCATGCTTTCGACGCCGCCTGCGATGATCACATCAGCCGCCCCGTCGCGGATCGACCGCGCACCGGCAATGACCGCATCCAACCCCGAGGCACATAGCCGGTTGACGGTAAGGGCCGGAACCGATTGCGGCAAACGCGACAGCAAAACCGCCATGCGCGCGACATTGCGGTTGTCCTCGCCGGCTTGATTGGCGCAACCAAAGACCACCTCATCAACCACCAGATCCGGCGTAAGATCCAAAAGGCCGTCAATGACATGCGCTGCGAGATCATCGGGGCGACAATGCGCAAGACTGCCGCCGTATCGGCCAATCGGTGTGCGCCGCATGGCGCAGATGAACACCTCTGTCATGCGAAATCCTTCAAGTTGCCCGTGGCAGTATAGCGGCCGCGCAGATGTTCGGGGGCAGCTTTTTCCAGCCCCTCAAGCGTTTTTTGCACGGCTGCGGCACCGTAAAGCCGAAGCGTCTCAAACGGCCCGCGCGGGAAGTTGAGCCCCAACCTCATGGCCGTATCGACATCCTCGGCGCGGGTGGCACCTTCCGCCACAAGGCTTACCGCTTCATTGACCAACACCGCCTCTATCCGCGCGGCAATGTCATCTGCATCCGCCGGGGCCGCCCCAACTGCGCCGGGATGGATAAAGCCCCTTCCCGATTTTCGCCCCAGATCACCGCGCGCCACCTGCGCCCGCAAGGCCTCAAAAACCTGGTAACGCGGATGCCGGTTCATCGCGCGCGAAAGCCCCTCGGTCGCGGCCAGATTGATATCGGCACCGATCAGATCAATCAGCGCGAATGGCCCAAGCCTGTAACCCGCCGCAAGCATTGCCGCATCAATGTCAGACGGACTGCGCCCCTCCTCCAACAGCGCCAGCGCTTCGCCATAAAAGGGCCGCGCACAGCGATTGACCACAAACCCCGGCCGATCAGCGCAAGCGATTACGGTTTTGCCACTGGCTTCGGCCAAGGACCGCGCGGCGGTCAGTAGCTGCGCCGAACTACCCGCATGACCGACAAGTTCAACCAGTTTCATCACCGGGGCGGGATTGAAGAAGTGCAGCCCCAGCAACCTTTCAGGCCGCATAAGATCTTGCGCCATTGCGGTGATCGACAAGGCCGATGTGTTGCTGGCCAATATGCAATCATGCGCCACGATCGCTTCCAACTGTGCCCAAAGCGCTTGCTTGGCGGGCATATCTTCGTGGATTGCCTCGACAACCATGCTTGCGGGTGCCAAGGCCGTCAGGCTATCGACCACGTGCACCGCGTCCATGGTTGCATCAAAGGCTTGCGCACTTAGCTTGCCAGCGCTCACACGCGGGCCAAGGCTTGCCTTGATGCGCGCAACTGCACTGTCGCGGGCGGCGGGCACCGTATCCGTGGCAAGCACAACAAAACCGGCCTGAGCGAAGATCTGCGCAATGCCCAGCCCCATCGCCCCCAAGCCAACCACGCCGATCACCTCACGTTTCGACATCCGGTACCAACCTTGCAAAACCGTCGTCGGTAGCATCCCCTTGCCGGGCCAAAACATCAAGCAATAAGTTTTAAGCTTGAAATATATCGGCAGCGATGGCACGCTGAGCCAAGAGAGCATCACAAAGGAAGACGCATGAAGGTTCTATGCCTCGGCGGTGGCCCCGCAGGTCTTTACTTCGCCATATCAATGAAACTGCGCGATCCGGGACATGAGGTGACGGTGCTGGAGCGTAACCGCCCCCATGACACATTTGGTTGGGGCGTCGTCTTGTCTGATGACGCATTGGCCGGGATGGAGAAAAACGACCCCCCAAGCACCAAGGCAATTCGCGACCAGTTCGCCTATTGGGATGATATCGCCGTGGTTCACAACGGCGTGCGCAACGTATCGGGCGGGCATGGTTTTGCTGGGATCGGGCGCAAGGCGATGCTGGTCATCTTGCAAGACCGCGCCCGCGAGCTGGGCGTTGATCTGCGGTTTGAGACCGAGTTCAAATCGGTCGAGGACTATCGCCGCGATTATGATCTGGTTGTGGGATGCGACGGGATCAATTCCCTGGTGCGCCGCGAATATGAGACGGTCTTTCGCCCCGATATCGACCTTCGGCGCTGCAAATTCGTCTGGCTCGGAACCCATCAGAAATTCGATGACGCCTTCACCTTCATCTTCGAGAAGACCAAGCATGGCTGGGTCTGGGCGCATGTCTATCAATTCGATGCCACAACCGCGACATTCATCGTCGAATGCCTGCCCGAAACCTGGGAAAGCTGGGGCTTTGAGCAGATGAGCAAAGAGGAAACCGTCGAGACCTGCCGAAAGATTTTCGCCGCGCACCTTGGTGGCCATGAGCTGATGTCAAACGCCGCACATCTGCGCGGCTCTGCGGTCTGGATGCAGTTTCCACGGGTGATTTGCGAAAACTGGTATTTTGAGAATGTCGTGCTGATGGGGGATGCCGCAGCTACCGGCCATTTCTCGATCGGATCGGGGACAAGGCTTGCCTTTGATTCAGCCATCGCCCTTGCCGAATATCTGCACGCCGAACCTGACATCGGGACCGCCTTTGCCCGCTACCAAGATGAACGGCGGCTGGAAGTGTTGCGCCTGCAATCAGCGGCCCGCAATTCGCTGGAATGGTTTGAAGAGGTGGAGCGGTATCTGGATATGCCGCCCACGCAATTCGCCTATTCACTGCTGACCCGGTCGCAACGCATTTCGCATGAAAACCTGCGCCTGCGCGATCCTGACTGGCTGCGCGTGGCGGAAGACTGGTTTGCCGAAACAGCAGGCGGAGAGAAGGGCCGCGCGCCGATGTTCGCGCCCTACCGGCTGCGCGAGATGGCGTTGATCAACCGCATCGTCGTGTCGCCCATGGCACAGTACAAAGCGGTGGACGGCTGCCCAACTGACTGGCATTTCGTGCATTACGCCGAACGCGCCAAGGGCGGGGCCGGGTTGGTCTATACCGAAATGACATGTGTATCCCCAGACGGGCGGATCACGCCGGGTTGCCCCGGTCTTTACGCGCCCGAACATGAGACGGCCTGGCGGCGGCTCGTTAATTTCGTTCATTGCGAAACCGAAGCGAAAATCTGCTGCCAGATCGGCCATTCGGGGCGCAAAGGCTCCACCCAGCTTGGCTGGGAGGAAGGTGATGCGCCTTTGGTTTCGGGCAATTGGCCGCTGATATCGGCCTCGGGCATTGCGTGGTCTGACCGCAACGCAATACCCCGCGCCATGGACCGGCAGGACATGGACCGCGTCACGGCCGATTTTGTTGCTGCAACGCAGATGGCAGAACGTGCCGGATTTGACACAATCGAACTTCACGCGGCACATGGTTACTTGATTTCGAGCTTCATATCGCCAAAATCGAACATTCGAACCGATAGCTATGGTGGCAGCTTTGAGAACCGCATGCGCTATCCTTTGGAGGTATTCACGGCAATGCGCGCCGCCTGGCCCAAGGCCAAGCCGATGTCGGTGCGAATCTCGGCCAATGATTGGATCGGTGATGCCGGCGTCACCCCGACCGAGGCCGTGCTGATCGCGAAAGCCTTCGCCAAGGCCGGGGCCGACATCATTGATGTGTCAGCGGGCCAAACCTCATCCGAGGCAGAGCCGGTTTACGGCCGCATGTTCCAGACCCCATTCTCTGACCGGATCCGCAATGAATCCGGGCTTGCGACCATGGCAGTCGGCAATATCTATGAGCCTGATCATGTGAATTCTATCTTGATGGCAGGGCGTGCAGATCTGGTCTGCATGGCGCGCCCGCATCTGGCCGATCCTTATTGGACCTTGCATGCGGGCCTTGCCCTCGGTGATGCTGCGGTCAGCTGGCCATTGCCCTATCTTGCCGGGCGCGACCAGGCCCGGCGGCTGGCCGAACGCGCACAAGAGGTGATCCGCGCATGAACATGACGGGACATAGGGTATTGATTACCGGAGGCGGCACCGGGGTGGGCGCCGATCTGGCCCGCGGCTTTGCCGAGGCGGGCGCAAAGGTCGTGATTGCCGGACGCCGGGCAGATCGGCTGGAAGCGGTGGCAAAGACCAACCCATCCATCCGTGCTATCACCGCTGATGTGACGGATGAGGCCAGCATAGGCGCTTTGTTCGCCACAAGCGGGCCTTGCGATATCGTCATCGCCAATGCCGGTGCGGCCGACAGCGCCCCCATGGCGCGCACCAGCCTTGCGCAGTGGAACGCCATGCTGGCGGTCAATCTGACCGGCGTGTTCTTGACCCTTCGCGAAGGGCTTAACCAGATGTCCGGCTGGGGCCGGCTGATCTCGGTCGCGTCCACGGCGGGCCTGAAGGGCTATGCAAAAATCGCGCCCTATGCCGCCGCAAAACACGGGGTGATCGGCCTGACCCGGTCACTGGCACTTGAAATCGCGCGCAGTGACATCACGGTGAATGCGATCTGCCCGGGGTTCCTGGACACCGAAATGACCGACCACACAATCAAGGTCATCATGGAAAAGACCGGGCGCGATGCCAATGCCGCGCGCGCAGCCCTTGAGGGGATGAGCCCGCAAAACCGGCTGTTCCAACCGGGTGAAGTCACCGCCGCCGCACTTTGGCTGTGCGGCCCCGGATCGCAAGGCATCAACGGGCAAGCCATTGCCATCGCCGGAGGGGAAATATGACCGATAGCCTGTCGAAACGCCGGCTGAAGACCTGGCTGCAGCTGCTGCGGGTGACACGCCAAACCGAAGGGGCGTTGCGCGAATACCTGCGCGTCAGCCATGGCACGACGCTGCCGCGTTTTGACGTGATGGCCGCCCTTTACCGCCGCCCCAAGGGGGTGACGATGTCTGAACTGGGGCGGATGCTTTTGGTCTCTAACGGCAATGTGACAACGGTTGTCGATCGGCTGGAGGCAGACGGGCTGGCGCAGCGCAGCCAATCAGACACCGACCGCCGCACCGTGTTCGTCGCACTGACCAAAGCCGGGATCGCGCAGTTCGAGATACTTGCAGCAGGCCATGAGGCCGAGGTTCACCGGATGTTCGGCGGCCTTCAAGAGGCTGACCTGCAAGCCCTAAGCACGATTTTTGCGCGGCTTGGCCAAAAGGAAACCTCATGACCAAGATGGCAAAACTCTCACCCAAACACTTTTTGTGGGAGATGAACGGCAAGGTCGCCGTGATCCGGTTGAACCGGCCAGACCGCAAGAACCCGCTGACCTTTGAAAGCTACGCCGAGCTGCGCGATACCTTCCGCGCCCTGCCCTATGCCGATGATGTCGATGTGGTGGTGATTGCCCCGAACGGCGGTAATTTCTCTTCGGGCGGTGACGTGCATGAGATTATCGGCCCGCTGGTTGATATGGATATGAAGGGGCTTTTGGCCTTCACCCGGCTGACCGGCGATCTGGTCAAGGCGATGATCGGTTGCACAAAGCCGGTGATTGCGGCGGTGGATGGCATCTGCGTGGGCGCGGGTGCCATCATCGCAATGGCCGCCGATCTGCGCTTGGCCACACCTACCGCAAAAACCGCGTTCTTGTTCACCCGTGTCGGGCTTGCCGGTTGCGATATGGGGGCATGTGCGATGCTTCCGCGCATCATTGGCCAGGGCCGCGCGGCCGAATTGCTATACACCGGGCGGGTCATGACGGCCGAAGAAGGTGCGGCCTGGGGGTTTTGGAATGCGCTGCACGATCAAACCGGGTTAGAGGCCGCGGCCATGACGCTGGCCACCGAATTGGCCAATGGGCCGGTCTTTGCGCATGGGATGACCAAGACCCAACTTCACCAGGAATGGAACATGGGCCTTGAACAAGCAATCGAGGCGGAAGCGCAGGCCCAGGCCATTTGCATGCAGACCCGCGACTTTGCGCGCGCCTACCGGGCGTTTGTGGCCAAGGAAAAGCCGGTGTTCGAAGGGGACTAATGTCGGGCGGCCGCGCTTGGGGCCGCAATATGAGAAAAGAAAACATGGCAGATGCAAGCTTTCTGAACTGGCCCTTCTTTGAACCTCGCCACCGCGCATTGGCGGCGCGGCTGGAGGATTGGTGCGCCGCACATCTGCCGGTTGATCACACCGATGCAGATGCCGCATGCCGCGGGTTGGTCACGCTTCTGGGCGATGGCGGCTGGCTGGCCCATAGTGGCGCTGGTGATGGTGAGACACTGGATCTGCGCAGCCTGTGCGTGATCCGCGAAACCTTGGCGCGCCATGACGGCTTGGCGGATTTCGCCTTTGCCATGCAAGGGCTGGGCATGGGGGCCGTCAGCCTGTTTGGCAGCGCAGAGCAACGTAAATGGCTGCCAAAAACCAGATCAGGTCAGGCAATCGCAGGGTTTGCCTTGACCGAGCCGGGCGCGGGATCTGACGTCGCGAATGCCACAACGACGGCGACGGCCAAGGGCGATGGATACGTCCTCAGGGGTGAGAAAACCTATATCTCAAACGGCGGCATTGCCGATGTTTACGTGGTTTTCGCCCGCAGCGGCGAAGCGCCGGGCGCTCGTGGGCTTTCCGCTTTTTTGCTGCCCGCTGATGCGGATGGGTTGGAAATTGTCGAACGGATTGACGTCATGGCCCCGCATCCGCTGGCGCATCTGCGTTTCAATGACATCCACCTGCCAGCCTCTGCCAAAATCGGCGGCGGTGGTGATGGTTTCAAGATTGCCATGTCGGTGCTTGATGTGTTTCGCGCAACCGTGGGGGCCGCCGCCCTGGGCTTTGCCCGCCGCGCGCTGGATGAGGCATTGGGCCGGGTGAAAGCGCGCAAAGTGGCTGGCGGCGCCTTGGCGGATTTGCAGATGGTTCAGGGCCACATTGCCGATATGGCGGTCAAGATCGACGCTGCCGCCTTGCTGATCTACCGCGCGGCATGGGTCAAGGACCAAGGTGCCGCGCGCATCACCCGAGAGGCCGCGATGGCCAAACTTTACGCCACCGAAGCCGCGCAAGAGGTGATCGACGCAGCCGTGCAGCTTTTTGGCGGCGACGGTGTGCGCAAGGGGTTTGCGGTGGAAAGCCTTTACCGCGAAATCCGCGCGTTGCGGATCTATGAAGGGGCAAGCGACGTGCAACGCATCATCATCGCGCGCAATGTGCTGGGATGAGTTATCAGCGCATCATCCCGGTTGAATTCAACCATTGTGACCCGGCGGGCATCGTCTTTTATCCGCGTTATTTTGAGATGACCAATTCGGTGATCGAGAATTTCTTTGCCGAAAGGCTGGGGCATTCTTACGCGCAAATCACCATGCAAGATCGCAATGGCGTCCCGACGGTGAAGATAGAGGCCGAATTCTTGCGCCCCTCACGCCTTGGCGACAGGTTGGAATTTACCCTCAACGTGGTCAATCTGGGCCGATCAAGCGTGCGTTTTCGCCTTATCGCCGCCAGTGGTGATGCGCAGCGGATGCGCGCCGAACTTACGCTGGTTTGGGTCACGCCGGACGGTCGCGCCGCGCCATGGCCGCCCGCATTGCGCGATCGGTTGCTGGCGGAAACATCTCAAGAACAGGTGACGAAATGACCCTATCACCGCATGAATTCTTGCACCCAAAAGGCTGGAAACCCACACCGGGCTATGCTTGCGGAATCGCTGCCGAAGGCCGGATGATCTTTTTGGGCGGTTTGATCGGCTGGAATGCCGATCAGGTGTTTGAGACCGACGATTTCGCAGCCCAGGTCAGGCAGACACTGGAAAACATCGTGGCGGTTCTGGCGACAGGGGGCGCACGCCCCGAACATATCACCCGGATGACATGGTATGTAACCGACAAGCGCGAATATCTGGGCGCTTTGAAGGAAATAGGCGCCGCTTACAAAGCGACTGTCGGACGCCATTACCCGGCCATGGCGCTGGTCCAGGTGGTGGCACTGCTGGAAGACCGCGCCAAGGTCGAAATCGAGGTGACGGCAGTGGTGCCGAACCGCGCCGCAAGTGAGGACGCGTAAGATGCTGGGGCCAACTGCGCATAGCGATACTTTTTGCCGCGATCACCTGCCCGCTGCGGCCGATTGGCCAGAGCTGCGGCTTGATGGGTTCTCTTATCCCGAATACCTGAATGCGGCGGTCGAACTGACCGACGGCATGGTCGCGAAAGGGTTTGGCGACCACACGGCGCTGATCGGAAATGGGCGCATCCGCAGCTATAAGGAACTTAGTGACTGGTCGAACCGCATCGCCCATGCCTTGGTGGAAGATTACGGCGTAAAGCCCGGAAATCGCGTTCTTATTCGGTCTGCCAATAACCCCGCGATGGTGGCGTGCTGGCTGGGTGCGACCAAGGCCGGTGCCGTGGTTGTCAACACCATGCCGATGCTGCGCGCGGGCGAGCTGACCAAGATCGTCGATAAGGCAAAAGTCAGCCATGCGCTTTGCGACACAAGGCTGATGGAAGATCTGGTAGCTTGCGCCAAGGGCTCTGCCTATCTCAAAACCGTGGTCGGCTTTGACGGCACCGCCAATCATGATGCCGAACTGGACCGTGTTGCCTTGTCAAAGTCGGTACGGTTTGAGGCGGTGAAAACCGGGCGCGATGATGTAGCCCTTCTGGGCTTCACCTCTGGCACCACCGGAGAGCCCAAGGCCACAATGCATTTTCACCGCGACATCTTGATCATTGCGGATGGTTATGCGCGCGAGGTTCTGGGCGTCGTGCCCGAGGATGTCTTTGTCGGATCACCGCCCCTGGCCTTCACCTTCGGGCTTGGCGGGCTTGCGGTCTTTCCCTTGCGTTTCGGCGCAACGGCAGCCCTTTTGGAACAAGCCACACCCGCCAATCTGATCGAAATTATCGAAACCCATAAAGCCACCGTTTGTTTCACCGCACCAACGGCTTACCGGGTGATGTTAAAGGCGATGGACGCGGGCGCAGATCTGTCATCCCTGCGCGCGGCCGTCTCGGCCGGTGAAACCCTGCCCGCCCCGGTTTACGAGGAATGGATCGCCAAGACCGGCAAGCCGATGCTTGACGGCATTGGTGCCACCGAGATGCTGCACATTTTCGTGTCAAACCGCTTTGACGATCACCG
>JBAUHP010000171.1:0-3829 GCA_049680345.1 Albidovulum sp.
ATGTGGCTGCCGTGATCGACAATCGGCAATCCCAGCCCCCGAAGACGCATCTTCAGGATGCGCGCATTAAGCTGCTGTCCGTCACGCAATGTCGCATCGTTTTTCAGGTGCTGAACCGATGCGCAGGCCCCCGCCGCAATCGTCGGGGCCAAAGACGTGGTAAAGATAAAACCCGGCGCGTAAGAGCGTACCGCATCGACCATCCTCGCCGATGCGGCGATGTAGCCGCCCATCACCCCGTAAGCCTTGGCCAGGGTCCCGTTGATGATGTCGATCCGGCCCATCAAGCCGTCACGTTCCGCCACGCCGCCGCCGCGCGGGCCATACATCCCCACGGCGTGAACTTCGTCAATATAGGTCAGCGCGCCGAATTCATCCGCCAGATCGCAAATCGCGCCGATCGGGCCAAAATCGCCGTCCATCGAATAAATCGATTCGAAGGCAATCAGCTTGGGGGCGGCCGGATCATCAGCCGCCAGCAATTCGCGCAAATGCGCCATGTCATTATGGCGGAAAATCCGCTTGGCCCCGCCATTGCGCCGCACGCCTTCAATCATCGACGCGTGGTTAAGCGCATCAGAATAAATGATCAGGCCGGGAAACAGCTTGGGCAGCGTCGAAAGTGTGGCATCATTGGCAATATAGGCCGAGGTGAAGACCAGTGCCGCCTCTTTGGCGTGCAGATCGGCAAGCTCGGCCTCTAGCCGCTTGTGGTAAACCGTGGTGCCCGAAATATTGCGGGTACCGCCCGAACCGGCGCCGGTCGCGTCCAAGGCTTCATGCATCGCGGCCAGAACCGCAGGATGTTGCCCCATGCCCAAATAATCATTGCCGCACCAGACGGTAATCTCTTGCGTTGATCCATCTTCGCGGCGCCAAAGGGCCTTGGGAAACCCGCCATTGCGCCGTTCAATATCAATAAAGGTCCGGTAGCGGCCTTCGTCGTGCAAACGGCCAATCGCCTTATCAAGCGCCGCGTCAAAATCCATCTCTTGTTCCTTCCGGCCTGATATTGTGCTGCTATTTTGCACGAACTTGGGCTGTGTGTCTTTGATAAAGGTCAATCCGCGCGAAGCCGAGTGCGCAAATTGCCGCTGCCGCCCAGTATCGCGGCCACTGGACAGTATCAGCGCGCCTGCTAGGTTTCAGCCCAGACTGATGCAGGAGAACCTGATGAGCCTTGATGCCGTGCTAGCGAAGATCGACGCCACCTTGCCCGAGGCGCTTGACCGTCTTAGCGACCTTTTGCGCATCCCCTCAATTTCCACCGATCCCGCCTATAAGGCCGATTGCGCCGCGGCCGCCGACTGGTTGGCGGCTGAATTGAACGGGCTGGGGTTCTCCGCCTCGGTGCGCGCCACGCCCGGTCATCCGATGGTGGTGGCACATGGTGGCCAGGGTGACGGGCCGCACCTGCTCTTTTACGGCCATTACGATGTGCAGCCCGTAGACCCGCTTGATCTTTGGCACCGTGATCCCTTCGATCCGGTGGTTGAAGACACCCCCAAGGGCCGGGTCATCCGGGGCCGGGGCACGGCGGATGACAAGGGCCAGTTGATGACCTTTATCGAGGCTTGCCGCGCATGGAAGGCCGTGCATGGCGCCCTGCCCGGCAAGCTGACGATCTTTCTTGAGGGGGAGGAGGAATCTGGATCGCCCTCGCTTATCCCCTTCATGAAAGACAACGCAGCAGAGCTTACATCCGACATAGCCCTGATCTGCGATACCGGTCTTTTTGATGAAAACACCCCCGCGATCACCACGATGCTGCGCGGGCTTTTGGGGGAAGAGGTCATCATCACCGGCCCCGACAAAGACCTGCATTCGGGCATGTATGGTGGGGCGGCGATCAACCCGATCCGGGTTTTGGCGCGGATCATTGCAAGTTTGCATGACGATCAGGGGCGCGTCACAGTGCCGGGGTTTTACGATGGTGTGTCAGAGCTTTCCAACCAGCAACGCGCCCAGTGGGAGGACCTTGGCTTTGATGACAAGGCATTCTTGGCCGGTGTCGGCCTGTCGGTTCCGGCGGGCGAAGACGGGCGTTCGGTTCTGGAAATGATCTGGTCACGCCCGACATGCGAGGTAAACGGCATCACCGGCGGTTATGTGGGCAATGGCTTCAAAACCGTGCTGCCATCCGAGGCGCGCGCCAAGATCAGCTTCCGGCTGGTGGGCGCACAAGACCCCGCAAAGATCCGCGAAAGCTTTCGGCAGATGGTGCGCGAAAGCCTGCCCGCCGATTGCCGGGTCGAATTTGGCGATCACGGTGCGGGACCTGCCAGCGTGATGGTAACCACCAACCCGGCATTTGAGGCCGCCCGTCAGGCCTTGTCCGACGAATGGCCCCGCCCGGCGGCCTTCGTCGGCTGTGGCGGCTCGATCCCGATTGCGGGCTATTTCAAATCGGTTCTTGGCATGGATGCGATGTTGATCGGTTTTGGTCTGGACGACGATCTGATCCATTCACCCAATGAAAAATACGACCTGCGATCCTTTCACAAAGGTATCCGGTCCTGGGCGCGCATCCTTGCCCGTCTCACCTGAAAAAACCCGAAAGCAAAAGCCATGACCGATGATCGCGTTATCCGTGACGCCCGCGCCGCAGATGAAACGGCTTGGCGCCGACTTTGGCAGGGCTTTTTGGATTATTACGCCGTGCCGCTCTCGGCTGACGTGACCGATTTCACCTGGGCGCGGCTTATGGATCCGGCCAGCAGCCTCACCGCGCGCATTGCGTTGATCGGGGGCAAACCTGCGGGTTTTGCCATTCATCATCATCACCCCTCAACCTGGGTGTTGGGTGATGATTGTTATCTGGAGGATCTGTTCGTGGACCCCGCCCAGCGCGGCCGGGGCATTGGTCGGGCGCTGATTGAAGACCTGATCACCCTTGCCCGCGAACAGGGTTGGAAGCGGCTATATTGGAACACCGATGCGAGCAATAAGGCGGCGCGCGCGCTTTATGAGCAATTCACCGCAGATGACGGCCATATCCGATATCGGATGACGCTTTAACGGCTTTGATCGAAATGAAGTGGCGCGGTTGACGGGGCTCGAACCCGCGACCCCCGGCGTGACAGGCCGGTACTCTAACCAGCTGAGCTACAACCGCGCTTTTCGTTCGGGCGATCCGGTGTGGGTGGCGCGGTTGACGGGGCTCGAACCCGCGACCCCCGGCGTGACAGGCCGGTACTCTAACCAACTGAGCTACAACCGCGCATTTAACCCGCCCGGATCGCCGCCCGAACGTGGAGCGTGTAATAGGCAGGCGCTGCGGCGGCGTCAAGCGGGCGTCGCGAAAATTCGCACCAAGCGGCGCGGGATCGGGATCTTTGCCCTTTGGGCAAGAACTGGCCAGACTGTGAAAGGCCGTGGTTTTCTCAGTGAAAACTTTCGCACGCCATTGATTTCATTCGGTTTACGAATATCCGTTTGGAATACTCTCACAAAAGAGGCCCGCCAATTGGGATATGATTATCCTGTATTGGAAGGGCTGAACGATGGCTTGAAAACAAGAAAAACCGGAAGATATCGCGCTGAAGCCTCGGCAGGTTGAAGTTTTACAAGGGCAAGGAAAGTCAACTTCCGGGACGGTTCGGCAAATCGGCGTAACAATTCGAGCCTATTATCGATGGCGTAAGGAATATGGTGGCAGGAACCATGATCAGCGCAATCGGCTGACGGCGCCTGAGACGGAAGATCAACGCCTCAAGCGCGTCGTGGCGGACCAGTCCTTGGACAAGATGATCCTCACCGGGGCCGCAGGGGGGAAACTTCCAACCCCTTCCCGTCAGCATCCATGCATCGATCATCTGCGGCAACCCGC
>JBAUHP010000172.1:0-1812 GCA_049680345.1 Albidovulum sp.
AACTTGATTTATGCGCGCGCTTGTCATCCCCTGTCTGCATCCCTAATCCTGTGGCAAAGCCAAAGGGGGCCGCATGCTGTCAGGCAAACGCATACTTTTGATCATCGGCGGCGGCATTGCCGCCTATAAATCGCTTGATCTCATCCGCCGTTTGAAAGAACGCGGCGCCAGTGTCACCCCGGTTCTGACCCGCGCGGGGGAAGAGTTTGTCACCCCGCTTTCGGTATCGGCATTGGCGGGTGCAAAATGTTACCGGCATCTGTTCGATCTGACTGATGAGGCCGAGATGGGCCATATCGAGTTGTCACGCGCCGCCGATCTGGTGGTGGTGGCCCCAGCCACGGCCGATCTGATGGCCAAGATGGCGGGCGGGCAGGCGGATGATCTGGCCTCAACCTTGCTGTTGGCCACCGACAAAAAGGTGCTGGTCGCACCTGCGATGAATGTGCGGATGTGGCTGCACCGGGCAACCCAACGCAATATCGCCACCCTGCGCGCCGATGATGTGCGCTTTGTCGGCCCGAATGAAGGTGACATGGCTTGCGGCGAATTCGGGCCGGGGCGGATGGCCGAACCCTTGGAGATTGTAGCAGGTATTGAGGCGATGATGGGGGATGGCCCCTTGGCGGGGCGTCATATCATCGTCACGTCAGGCCCAACGCATGAACCGATTGATCCGGTGCGCTACATCGCCAACCGATCTTCGGGCACCCAAGGAACCGCCCTTGCGCGCGCCTTGCGTGATCTGGGGGCAAATGTGACTTTTGTCACGGGCCCTGCCACCGTGCCCGCACCGGGTGGGGTAGAGGTTGTGCGGGTCGATACGGCGCGCCAGATGCAAGTGGCGGTTCGTGCGGCCCTGCCTGCCGATGTGGCGATCTTCGCCGCCGCCGTGGCCGATTGGCGGGTGGATGTTGCAAGTGACGCCAAGATGAAAAAGGACGGGTCTGGCAAGGCCCCCGCGCTGAACCTCATAGAGAACCCCGATATTCTTGCCGAGGTCTCAAGCCTTAAGAAAGGTCGCCCGGCGCTGGTGGTTGGTTTTGCGGCGGAAACCGATGATGTGGTGGACCATGCCAGCGCCAAGCGTTTGCGCAAAGGGTGCGATTGGATCGTGGCCAATGATGTGCGCCCCGCGACCGGGATCATGGGCGGCACGGAAAATGCCGTGACGCTGATTTCACAAGAAGGGGCCGAGGAATGGCCGCGCTTGCCAAAAGATGAGGTGGCGCGGCGGCTGGCGGCGCGCATTGCGGCCGCATTGGACACGGGCGAATAGCACATGAAGCCGATGATCCGGGTTATGCGCGAAGATTGGGCGGATCTTGCGGTACCGCTGCCTGCCTATGAAACGGCGGGGGCTGCGGGGGCGGATGTGCGTGCCAATCTGGCGCCGGATGACCGCGAAACCGGCCTTACGCTTTTGCCGATGCAGCGCGCGCTGGTGCCGACGGGCCTCAGGGTTGAGATCCCTTTGGGGTTTGAGGTCCAGATCCGCCCACGTTCGGGGCTGGCGTTGAAGCACGGCATGTCCTTGGCCAATGCGCCGGGCACGATAGACAGCGATTATCGCGGGCCCTTGGGGGTTTTGTTGATCAACCTTGGGGATGCGCCCTTCGTGGTGCGGCATGGCGAGCGGATCGCGCAGTTGATCGTCGCCCCGGTTGTGCAAGCGGATTTCGCCGAGGCGGGCGCACTTTCGGATACGGCACGCGGTGCTGGCGGCTTTGGATCGACCGGGCGGCAATGATGATCTGGGCCATCCTTGCAGCACTGCTGGTGATCGGGCTGGTCTTGCGCCTGCCCGGACGG
>JBAUHP010000173.1:0-24872 GCA_049680345.1 Albidovulum sp.
GGCTGAACTCAGAAGTTTCTTCATTTTCACAACCTCCCTGTTGTCATTATCATTGTCGTTAACGCCCTCTTTGCGAGGGGTGCCAGAAGGTGATCGCCCGCTCCAGCGTCGCCACCAATCCGTAAAAAGCCGATCCGGCCAAGGCCGCCACGGCAATCTCTGCCCAGACCAGATCCAAGGCCAATTGCCCAACAGCGGTCGAGATCCGAAATCCCATACCCACCGTGGGCGAGCCAAAGAACTCGGCCACAATCGCCCCGATCAGCGCCAAAGTGGTGGCGATCTTGAGGCCGTTGAAGATGAACGGCATCGCCGCAGGCAAGCGCAGTTTGAACAAACCCTGCCAATAGCTTGCCCCCCAGGTTGCCATCAAATCGCGTTGCATCCGTTCGGACGCTGCAAGCCCCGCGACCGTGTTCACCAGTACCGGGAAAAACACCATAACCACTACAATTGCGGCCTTCGAATGCCAGTCAAAGCCGAACCACATGACCAGTATTGGTGCGACCCCGACGATCGGCAAGGCTGCCGCGAAATTGCCCACCGGCAACAGCCCGGCTTGCAAGAAGGGCGAACGATCTATTGCAATCGCGGTCACTATCGCCGCACCACAGCCCATCACATAGCCCGACAAAGCGCCTTTGAGGATGGTTTGCACAAAGTCCTTCGCCAAAATCGGAAGCGAATTTTGTATAGTGACCCAGATCGCGGATGGCGCGGGCAAAATCACCCCCGGCACGTTCAGGCCGCGCACCGTGCCCTCCCACAAGATCAACAGCGTCACCCCGAACAATCCCGGTATCGCCAAGCGCCAGAACCGGGTCTGGGCAAAGTCTTGCACCGCAGCCCAGGCATTGAACGCCCAAGCCACAAGCCAAAACCCAATCGCCCCCCAAAACCAGATCATGCCCGCATCCCCATCCGCACCAGCACCCGCCGTTCAATCAGCCCGACGATCATCACCAGCGATGCGGCCAGACCGGCCGCCGTCAAAAGCGCAGCCCATATCTGCACGGTCTGCCCGTAGTAGCTGCCCGACAACAACCGCGCCCCCAGGCCCGACGACGCCCCTGCTGGCAATTCGCCCACAATCGCCCCCACCAAGGATGCCGCGATCGACACCTTGAGCGAGGCAAAAAGATAAGGCACCGAAGACGGCAGCCGCAGCTTCCAGAAGGTCTGCGACCGGCTGGCATTATAGGTGCGCAACTGGTCCAGCTGCATCTGATCGGGGCTGCGCAGCCCCTTGACCATCCCAACCACGACCGGGAAGAACGACAGATAGGCCGAAATAATCGCCTTGGGCAAAATTCCCGTCACCCCAAGTGATGCCAGAACCACAATGATCATCGGCGCAATCGCCAAAATCGGAACGGTCTGGCTGGCAATGGCCCAAGGCATCACGCTCAGATCCATCGCCCGGTTATGCACGATCCCCACTGCCAGCAAGATCCCAAGGCCGGTGCCGATCCCAAAGCCAAGCAGGGTCGCGGACAGCGTCACCCAGCCATGATAAACCAATGATCGTTTGGAGGTGAACTTTTGCCCGGCCAGCCCATCCCAAAGCCCCACCGCCACCTGATGCGGCGCAGGCAAAACCGGGCGGTCTTGCGCCATTGTATCGGCGACCATCCCGGCGAAACTTACCGTAGTATCGGCCCGCGCGGCCTGATCATAGGTCCATTGGCTGTTCAGCCAGACAGCCGCACCGTACCAAATAACGATGATGGCACGCAAAACCGTAAGGACCGGACCAAGGCTTTTCATCGCACCCACCGGCCCATTGCGGCCCGCCGCACCGTTGTGGCGCAAAGTTCAGCCGTCCCGACAGATGCCCGACGCTTGCGCGACGGATGCAGGACGGATGCCAGCCACACCTTACAGCTCATCGCCATGCCCCGCCCTTAGCCCGTCGCGGACCCGATGTGCGATCTCGATAAACTCGCGGCTGTCGCGAATATCCAAAGGTCGTTCCTTCGGCAAAGGGCTGTCGATCACATCCGTAATCCGCCCCGGACGTGGGCTCATCACCACGATCTTGGTCGACAGATAAACCGCCTCTGGGATCGAATGGGTCACGAAACCAATGGTCTTTTGGGTGCGCGCCCAAAGCTTGAGCAGCTCCTCGTTCAGCTTGTCGCGGACAATCTCATCCAAAGCGCCAAAGGGTTCGTCCATCAGCAAGATATCGGCATCAAAAGCCAAGGCCCGCGCGATAGAGGCCCGCTGCTGCATCCCCCCCGAAAGCTGCCAGGGGAACTTGCCGCCAAAGCTTTCAAGATCCACCAAAGATAGCACTTTTCGAACACGCTCGTCCTGATCGGCCTTTGAAAACCCCATTATCTCCAACGGAATTTTCACATTTCCGGCTATTGTGCGCCACGGATATAGCCCTGCCGCCTGAAACACATAGCCATAGGCCCGCGCCCGCCGCGCCTCATCCGCGGTCATGTCATTGACGGTCAACGTGCCGCTGGTCGGTTGCTCCAGCGCCGCGATACAGCGCAAAAACGTGGTCTTGCCGCAGCCCGAAGGCCCGATGAAACTGACGAACTCTCCCTTGGCAATCGACAGTTTCACATCCTTGAGCGCATGCACCGCCCCCTCACCGACCCCGAAGGTGAGGTTGAGGTCGCGCGCTTCAATGACAGGTGCGGTGCTCGATTGCTCGGTATCCTTCATCACACCCCACTTGCTGGAATGCCGGTGCGGGTGACCGGTCTGGGCGCAGTCAGCTCTTTCCAGGCAGACAGGGCCTGGTTGACGCTTCCATTGGGTTCACGCGCGACAAACTGGCCATGGCCCTCTTGGCATTCGATCTTACCGTCATTCACCGCCACCTTGCCGCGTGTCAGGGTGAAGCGCGGCAGGCCGATCACCTCCTTGCCCTCGAAGACGTTGTAGTCAATCGCAGATTGCTGCGACTTGGCCGAAATTGTCTTGGCCTTCTTCGGATCCCAGACAACCAGATCGGCGTCAGCGCCGACCAGAACGGCGCCCTTCTTGGGATAGCAATTCAATATCTTGGCGATATTGGTCGAGGTGACAGCGACGAACTCATTCATCGTGATCCGTCCGGTTCGTACCCCATAGGTCCACAGCATCGGCATGCGGTCCTCCAGCCCACCGGTGCCATTGGGGATCTTGGTGAAATCGCCCACGCCAAAGCGTTTTTGGTCGGTCGTGAAGGCGCAGTGATCGGTGGCGACGACCGACAAGGATCCCGATTGCAGGCCTGCCCACAGGCTGTCTTGATGCTGTTTGTTGCGGAAAGGCGGGCTCATCACCCGGCGCGCGGCATGGTCCCAATCCTTGTTGAAATACTCGGATTCGTCGAGCGTCAGATGCTGGATCAGTGGCTCTCCCCAGACACGTTTGCCCTGCATCCGTGCGCGGCGGATCGCCTCGTGGCTGTCTTCGCAAGAGGTATGGACAACGTACAAAGGCACGCCCGCCATATCGGCTATCATGATCGCGCGGTTGGTGGCCTCGCCCTCAACCTGCGGTGGGCGCGAATAGGCATGGGCCTCGGGGCCGGTATTGCCCTCGGCCAAAAGCCGCGCCGATAATTCCGCCACCACATCACCGTTTTCGGCGTGCACCAGCGGGATCGCCCCCAATTCGGCACAACGCTTGAAGCTTGCGTAAAGCTCATCATCATTGACCATCAAGGCTCCCTTGTAAGCCATGAAATGCTTGAAGGTGTTGATGCCGTTTTCTTCCACTACGGTCTTCATATCGTCAAAGACCTTCTCGCCCCACCAGGTGATCGCCATGTGATAGGAATAGTCGCAATTGGCGCGACCCGACTTGTTGTGCCACATCTGCAAGCCGTCCAGCAGCCCCTGCCCCGGGGCGGGCAGCACGAAGTCCACCACCATCGTGGTGCCACCGGCAAGCGCCGCACGGGTGCCGGATTCGAAATCATCGGTGGAATAGGTGCCCATAAAGGGCATCTCAAGATGGGTATGCGGATCAATGCCGCCCGGCATCACATAGCAACCGGTCGCATCAAGCTCTTTATCGCCCTTCAGGCCCGTGCCAATCGCGGCAATCTTGCCGCCCTCGATCAAAACATCGCCGCGATAGGTCAGATCGGCGGTGACGATGGTGCCGTTCTTGATGATGGTGGACATCAGTTCCTCCGTGGTTTTTGGGCATCTCGCTTGCTAGGCAAAGATGCCCGTGTTCAGGGCGGTCAAGACGATGAGGTGTTTGCCCGTCTGGCCTTGCCTCACCCCACAACCCCCGCCGTTTCCAACACCGCGTGGAACATCACATCTGTGCCAGCGGCGGCCCATTCGGGGCTGATCTCTTCGGCTTCATTATGGGAAAGCCCGCCCACGCAAGGACACATCACCATCACGGTGGGGGCTACTTTGCTGATCCAGCACGCATCATGGCCTGCGCCCGAGATGATATCCATATGGCTGTAGTCAAGCTTTTTGGCCGCCGCGCGCACGGTCTTGACGAGCCCCGCATCAAAGGTGATCGGGTCGAAGTGGCCTACCGGCTCTATCTCGAATCCCAGGCCCAGTTCCGCGGCAATCGCCGGTGCCTCTGCCTCCAGCCGGGCGCGCATCCCATCAAGTTTGGCCTGATCGGGTGAGCGGAAATCAACGGTAAAGACCGCTTTGCCGGGAATGACATTGCGGCTGTTGGGATAGACATTTGCCTGGCCCACGGCACCAACGGCACCGGGCTGATTTTCCATTGCGATCGTGTGGACCAGCTCGATGATCCGCGCCATGCCAAGGCCTGCGTTGACGCGCATGTTCATCGGGGTCGATCCGGTATGGGCGTCGCGGCCGGTCAGGGTGATCTGCAACCACCAAAGCCCCTGACCATGGGTGACAATCCCCACATCCTTGCCCTCGGCCTCCAGTATCGGGCCTTGTTCTATATGCAGCTCGAACATCGCGTGGATCGTGCGGTTGCCGACCACTTCGCTGCCCATCCAGCCGATCCGCTCCAACTCATCCCCGAACTTGTTGCCATCGGCATCTTCACGATCATAGGCCCAAGCCTTGTCGTGAACGCCGGCAAAGACGCCTGAGGCCAACATTGCGGGGGCAAACCGCGTACCCTCTTCATTGGTCCAGTTGGCCACCACGATTGAACGGCGGGTCTTGATGCCAAGATCGTTCATTGAGCGGATTACTTCCAACCCGCCCAAAACTCCCAGCACACCGTCGTATTTTCCGCCCGTCGGCTGGGTATCAAGATGGCTGCCCATATAGACCGGGTCGGCATCCGGGTCCGTGCCCTCACGCCGTGCGAACATATTTCCCATGGCATCGACGCCCATGGTGCAGCCAGCGGCCTTGGTCCAGTATTCAAAAAGCTTGCGCCCTTCGCCGTCAGCATCCGTCAGTGTCTGGCGATTGTTACCGCCTGCGATACCAGGGCCGATCTTGGCCATCTCCATCAAACTGTCCCAAAGACGGGTCGGGTTGATGCGAATGTTCTCGCCGGTTGCGGCCATGTCAGTCTCCTTGGTGTTCGCCCTTTTGGGCATTCAATTCCCTTGCGGCGACTCACTTCTTGACCATATGGTCAGACTTAAGACCATCACAGCCCGCCCGACCGGTCAACGGAAATCTTGCCGCATATGTCAGAACCAGAACGCCTATCAAAACGCAATGCCATTAGGCAAGAGAACGTCCGCGTGATTCTTGCCGCCGCCGAAAAGGTATTTGCCGAAGCCGGTTTTGGCGGCGCCACAATGCAGTTGATCGCGGATATGGCGGGGCTGCCCAAAGCCAATCTGCACTACTATTTTCCAACAAAAGAGGCGCTTTACCGGGAAGTTGTCCAACAGATCTTCCAGATCTGGTTACATGCAGCCGATAGCTTTGATGACGCCGCTGGCCCGGTCGAGGGGATAGGGGCCTATATTGATGCCAAGATGGAAATCTCTCGTCATCACGCGGACGGATCGAAGGTCTGGGCTTCTGAGGTCATGCATGGTGCCCCGGTCATCCAAGACTATCTGGAAACCACATTGCGGGACTGGACGCATGGACGCATCGAGGTGATTCAACGCTGGATTGATCAAGGCAAGATGGCCCCGATTGACCCGCGCCACTTGCTGTACATGCTTTGGGCCACGACCCAGCATTACGCAGATTTCGGTCATCAGATTGAGACCTTGAACGACGGCCATCCGCTGACCGACCGGCAATGGCGTCAGGCAAAAGACAATATCAAAAACATCGTCTTGAAAGGGATCGGGGCGATCTGAGGTGGCGCTTAGGCTTGTACCGGGCCGAATTGCAATTTGACGCTGTCCGCGCCGGTCTCTTGGGTCATATGGTAGCCCATGCGCGCATAAAATCCACTTGCCCGCACGGCCGGATCGGGGTTGGCCCAAAGCCAGATCGTGTCATGGCCTGCCGCGCGCAGTGCCGCATGCACATGGGTTAATAGCATCTTGCCAATGCCCTGCCCCTCGTAATCCGGCAGCACCGCGAGAACCACAACCTCGCCCGTCGCACAATCACCTATGGCAAAGCCTACCACTTCACCGCCGTGCTCGCACAGCCAACCCTTTTGGGTGGTCCGCAAAGCCTCGGCGGCGCTTTGGGGGGTGATGCCGTATTCCGCCTCCAGCTCGGCCAAAGTAATGGCGTTTTCGCGGGTGCGGGCGCGCATGGCCAGGGTGGCTTCGACATCTTCGGGCACCATTGGCCTGATGATGGGGGCAGTCACTTCAGCTCAACCTCAACAAAACTCATCGTTGTACCGCCCGCATTGACGACATTGTGCTCTACCCCCTCGGAGCGGCGATAGGCAGATCCGGCGGGCACGGTCACGCTGCGGCCGCCGCCGCCGGGTTCTTCCAAAAGCATCTCACAATCAGTGATCGCGGTGATGACATAGTCAAACCCGTGCCGGTGCCAGCCGGTTTCGGCGCCGGGGGCAAAATCGAACCTTGTGACCCGAACACGATCATCATCGATAAGCTGGGTGGCCGTGCACAGTTGACGTTTGGTCATGAGAGGCTCCTTAAGATATCCGCAGCTCGGCGCGGGTCTGAGCGATAATGATCTTCACCAAGATGCATGTAAACCACCGCAACCAGCACGCTGCCATCGCCGCACGACTACCAGCCTTGCCGATCCGCGACAAAACCCTGACGCTCATAGAAAGCCTGCGCGTTCAGCGTCGCCTCACGAGTGATTGCGCGTGGCGCACCGTCGCAAGCCAGATTTGCGCCCAATGCCAAAAGCCGAGCGAAAGCCCCTGCCTGGCAGCTTGGTCTCAATGCTATCTTCATTGCCCTATCTTAAGCCTTTGAAAATTTTGCAGGCCCCGCCAGAACTGCCCCCACGCATATCGCACACAGACGGTTGTTTGACACCGCCATTGCGGGCAAGCTAGCAAGCAACATACAGCGCAAAAGGGCGAAACGGTCTTACAATCATTATTTGATCAAATAACACGACCTGTCGCAAGTGAATCCGCGCGCGGCATCTGCCATCGAAGTAAATAAAACGAAAAGGTTAGCCCAGTGGCCGAACAGCCTGCCCCAAAGCGATCACAGACAAGAATTCAAACGCGCAATCGCCTAGCGATCCTCGAAGCCGCCCTTGATGTTTTTTCGGCACATGGATTTCGCGGCGCGACCCTTGATCAGATCGCTGAAGCGGCTGGCCTGTCGAAACCCAACCTGCTTTATTACTATGCATCGAAAGAGGCCGTTCATGCCGAGCTTCTGGAGCGACTGTTGGATACCTGGCTGGATCCATTGCGCGCCATGGACCCCAAGGGAGAACCGCGCGCTGAGATCATGGCCTATGTCCGCCGCAAGCTGGACCTAAGCCGCGATTTTCCGCGTGAAAGCAGGCTTTTCGCGAATGAGATTTTGCAAGGTGCGCCACGGATCGCCGACGCATTGAAAGGCGATCTGAAGGCCCTTGTCGATACCAAGGCCGCTGTCATTGCCGACTGGCAGGCCAAGGGCATGATCGCCGAGATGCCGCCCCACCATCTGATATTCTCGATCTGGGCGCTGACCCAGCATTACGCCGATTTCGACGTGCAGGTGCGCGCGGTTTTGGGGGACGGCCATGACCCCTATGCCGAGGCCGAGATGTTCCTTGAGACCTTGTTCAAGCGCCTTCTGGCCCCCGATCACCGCACCGGATAACGATCGCCTTTTTGGTCAATCAGGTAAAGTCGGTCGCCGTTCATCACATAAAGATCGCAGCGCGTCTGGCCATGGTTGAAGGTAATGCAGACCTCACCCTCATCGGTGATTTCAAAGGTGCCGGGTACGATATCTTGGTCGGAATATAGATAGGCATAGGCATTGCCCGGCCCGTAGCGTGAGCGCCCGCCATCGTAAAACTCCAAGGTCTGCGCATCAAGCCGTGTCGCCAGATCCGCCGCATCAAACGGCCTGTCGCCGGGGCGGAGCGGGTATTCCGCCGCGAAAACCACCGCAGGCAAGACCCAAAGCCAGATAAACAGCACCCAAAACGGCAAAGCTCGTCCTCCGCTACCAACTTGACCACGAACGCAGGCTTTGGCGCGGCGGTCAAACCACCATTTAGTGAGCACCGGCGCATGGTATCAGACCGTGCCTTGCCGTTAACCAAAGTCTTATTTTTTTGCCAGACCCTAACATCGGTTTAACCTTGATCCGTTAAGGTCCTTCACGTGGGGGCTTCGATCTGAGGAGCCTGGTGATGACGGAGGGGCATTGGACTGTAATACCGGCTTTGGGCCATTTCGCCCAAGGCTATCCTTTATTGACGCAAATTGGCCAGCGGCCCGTTTCTGGTGGCCCGGAGGTCGGTGGTGGCCCCGTGTCTGGCAACGGACAAGTGTCTGGCAACGGACAAGTGTCTGGCACCGGCCCCAAGGCCGCGCGCGAGACACAGCGTGCCATGGCCGCGATCGACGCGGGTTTGCAAAAAGCCGTGATTGTGGCCCCGATCCTCAGGCCTGATCGCGCCACCGGCCCGCCCCCGGCCTTTGAGGCGAATGTGCTGGAGGCAGAGGCAAAGCGCCGCCATGACGGCCCAAATCTTGTGAAACCCGCCGAGGCGGAGCGCGCATCAAACCCGCGCGAGGCCGATATTCAGCGGCGCGCCGTGGCCCCAACAGCCTATCCGGGCGAAGATGCGGCCCCTGGGGCGTCTTTGGACCTGACGGTCTGACAAGCGGGCCACTGCGGCCCCCCTATTCAGCCGCCTGACTGCCGGGGTTATTGGGATGGGTCGTCCAATTGGCGTATTCCCCCACCTTCTTGCCGGTGCGTGGATCCACGGCGCCTTTGGGCAGCTCTTTCATCGTGATGCAATTTTCAACCGGGCAGACATCGACGCAAAGGTTGCACGCCACGCATTCGTCATCCATCACCGAAAAGACGCGGTCCGCCGACATGGCAATCGCCTGATGGCTGGTGTCTTCGCAAGCCGCATAGCAGCGGCCGCATTTGATGCAGGCATCTTGGTCGATCACCGCTTTGGTGACATAGTTGAGGTTCAAGAACTGCCAGTCGGTGACGTTTGGCACCGCCCGTCCGACCAGATCAGCGGTCGAGGTCATGCCCTTTTGGTCCATGTAGTCTGACAGGCCTGAAATCATCTCTTGCACGACTTTGAACCCATAGGTCATTGCCGCCGTGCAAACCTGCACATTGCCGGCCCCAAGCGCCATGAATTCAGCCGCATCGCGCCATGTCGTCACCCCGCCGATCCCCGAAATCGGCAAGCCCCGGGTTGCGGCAGACCGCGCGATTTCGGCAACCATATTCAGCGCAATGGGTTTGACCGCCGGGCCGCAGTAGCCGCCATGGGTGCCTTTGCCGTCAATCGTTGGTTCGGGCGCGAACAGATCGAGATCGACCGATGTGATCGAGTTGATGGTGTTGATCAGCGACACCGCGTCTGCCCCACCGCGTTTGGCGGCTTCGGCGGGCTGACGCACGTCGGTGATGTTTGGCGTCAGCTTCACGATGCATGGCATGCGGGAATATTGCTTTACCCAGCGGGTAACCATTTCGATATATTCGGGCACCTGCCCGACGGCGGACCCCATGCCACGCTCAGCCATTCCGTGCGGGCAGCCGAAATTTAGCTCTACCCCATCTGCCCCGGTATCTTCGATGCGGGCCAAGATGTCCTTCCAGCTTTCCTCGTCGCACGGAACCATAAGGCTGATGATCAGTGCCCTGTCAGGGTAATCACGCTTGACCGCCTTGATTTCGCGCAGGTTTACCTCCAACGGGCGATCGGTGATCAATTCAATATTATTGATGCCCAGAACCCGGCGATCAGCGCCATATACCACGCCGTAGCGCGGGCCATTGACGTTGACGACCGGCGGACCTTCCGAGCCCAGGGTTTTCCACACCACACCGCCCCAGCCTGCGTCAAAGGCGCGGCGGACGTTGTATTCCTTGTCCGTCGGCGGCGCAGAGGCCAGCCAGAACGGGTTGGGGGACTTGATCCCGATAAAAGTAGTTGTCAGATCGGCCATATCGCTCTCCCTGTCGCGCGATCAGCGCTTATCAAAAATCATCTCCACGGGGACGATGTCGCCTGCCCCCACGGACTCAACCATATTCGCAATCTTCGTCGGCGCGTCACCGCCCATCACCATTGGCAGACCGACCGCAGGCGGCCCCGGTTCGGCCATCCGCGCCTTCATGGCCGCGAAAAAGGCCTTTGCAGCCTCGCCGCGGTCCCGGCGCGCGCGCAGCTTGAAACCCGCGGCTTCCGCCGCAAGAAGGTAGTCGGCCGGGGCCGCGAGGAAGGACCCTTCCGGTGTCGAGGCCCACGGCAGCGGAAAGACCGGATGCGCCCCAATCTGCATTATATCATAGACCGCAAAGCAGCCGCCCGGCTTGATCACCCGTGCAGCCTCGGCAAAGAGGCGCGGCTTGTCAGGCAAATTCATGCCGACGTGAAGCAGTGTCGCCAGATCGAAACTCTCGTCTTCAAATGGCAAATCTAGGGCGCTGCCCAAGACGAAACTTGCCTTCAAGCCAACAGCGTCGGTCAATCGCCGTGCTGTATCCACAAATGCCGGTGTAAGATCGACGCCGCAGACGTCGGCTCCGTAGCGTTGCGCCATCAGCCGGGCCGGACCGCCGATCCCGGAGCCTACGTCGAGTACTTTGCTGCCCGTCGCGATTTGAAGCTGATCGAGCAATGCCGTGGTCGCCTCTGCCCCGCCGATGTGAAACTCGTCAACGGGCTTCAAATGATCCGGCGTTAGTTTATCGGCGGCCACGCCTGACGCCTCAAGCGCCGAAACGATCTGATCAAAAAGATCGGCCCCGCCGTAATGGGCGACGATTCTTTCTTCGACTCCGATCATCGGCTGGACCTCCTTCCTTGTGGATCAGCGACAAAGGCTTGCATGAATATCCATCGCGGCGTCGCGGCCTTCGGCGACAGCGGTGACGGTCAGATCATCACCGCCGCTGGCGCAATCACCTGCCGCCCAGACGCCTTCGACGCTGGTGCGCCCAGCCCCGGTAACGGTGATCTTGCCACGCTCGATCTTGATACCGTTCGGCACCCCTTCTAGCGTCTGGCCGATCGCCTTCATCACATGATCGGCCTTAAGGGTGAATGTGTCTTTCGTTACGGTCAGCCCGTCCTTGCCGTCAACGGTATAGGCCAGCTCTACTTCTTTCGCGGACCCATTTCCAATGATGCGCAGAGGCGCGACGTTATGCAAAATCCGCACGCCGACGCTTGTCGCATGTTCTTGTTCATCCACCGATGCACTCATCTTTTCGCGGCCACGACGATAGGCAATCGTGACGTTCTCGGCACCAAGCAGCTTTGATTGAACGGCGGCGTCAATTGCCGTCATGCCGCCGCCGATCACCACCACATTGCGGCCCACGGGGATTTTCTTCTTATCGGCGGTCTGGCGCAGTGTCGAAATGAAATCGACGGCATCGACAACCTGCCCAAGGTCTTCCCCTTCGGCGCGCAGGGCATTCACACCCGACAGGCCAATTGCCAGAACAACCGCATCATACCCGCCTTTCAGGGCCTCCAGTGTCAGCCCATTTCCAAGCGATTTGCCGTGTTCGACGCTGATACCGCCGATCTTCAAAAGCCAATCAACCTCGGCTTGGGCAAAATCATCAGGCGCTTTGTAACTGGCGATGCCGTATTCATTCAGCCCACCCGCCTTTGGACGTGTGTCAAAAAGCACGATCTCATGTCCGTGCATCGCTAACCTGTGCGCCGCGGCCAGACCTGCAGGCCCTGCCCCAACGACGGCTATCGTTTTGCCCGTCCCCTTGGCGCGGGAAAAAGGATGAATGTTCTTTGCCATGAGAGCATCGGTTGCAAATCGCTGCAAACGACCAATTTCAACTGGCTTGCCTTCAGCGGTTTCGCGCACGCAGACCTCTTCGCAAAGCTGTTCGGTCGGGCAGACGCGGGCGCACATGCCGCCAAGAATATTTTGCGAAAAGATGGTTTTTGCTGCGGCATCCGGCGTGTCGGTTGAAATCTGCCGGATGAACAGGGGAATGTCGATTGAGGTCGGACAGGCGGTCATGCAAGGCGCGTCATGACAAAAGTAGCACCGATCAGCGGCCACCTGCGCCTCATGCGGGGCAAGGCGCGGCGCGATGTCGTCGAAATTGCGCGCATAATCTTCTGGGCTGAGCCTGCCTGGCACGACGCCGGCTGTAAGCGGGCTGTTGGACACATTGGCCTCCCTAGCATTTACGTTCAACGAAGCCTGCCACAACTTCATTTTTTTATCAAATGGTAAATTTTTGGATTTACACTTTTCTTATCCTTGGCGTCAGAAGATTGTTTCAACGCAACTCGTGGCTTTTCTCGGACAAGCGGAGCCTGTATAAGGCCTGCGACAAGGCCGGGCCCGCAAGATAAGACGGGCAGCCAGACAGGACCGATCGAGGATCTTATGACCAAGACCCCCCATGAAAGCGACGTAGAATTTATTCAGGCTTTGGCAGAGCTTTTGAACAAGAACGAATTGGCCGAGCTCAGCGTCAAGCGAGAGTATGGCGATCACGACAGCCTTAATGTGCGCGTGTCGAAATATGCCGCTCAAACGGCCCAGGTGGCCTATGCACCGGCACCAGTGGCGGCCCCTGTCGCAGCGGCGGCAGCTGGGGCCGCACCTGCACCTGCTGGCGGTGCCGACGCAGCACCTGTCGCTGGTGGCGATCCGTCCAACCATCCCGGCGTTGTGTCCTCGCCCATGGTTGGCACTGTCTATCTTTCGCCCGAGCCAACGGCCGATCCATTCATCGGCATAGGCTCTGTGGTCAAGGAAGGCCAAACGGTGCTGATCATCGAGGCGATGAAGACCATGAACCATATCCCGGCGCCGAAATCCGGTGTGATCAAGCGCATTTTGGTCGAGGATGGCAGCCCCGTCGAATACGGCGCACCGCTTCTCATCATAGAGTGAGGGCATAATGTTCGACAAAATCCTGATCGCGAATCGTGGTGAAATCGCGCTTCGTGTGATCCGTACCTGCAAGGAAATGGGCATCAAATCTGTTGCGGTCCATTCATTGGCTGATGCCGATGCAATGCATGTGCGCATGGCCGACGAATCCGTCTGCATTGGCCCCAACCCGTCATCGCAAAGCTATCTGTCGGTGCCTGCCATCGTCTCGGCTTGTGAAATATCGGGCGCACAGGCCATCCATCCGGGCTATGGATTCTTAAGCGAAAACGCGAATTTCGTGCAAATTCTGGAAGACCACGACATCACCTTCATCGGCCCCACGGCTGAACATATCCGCATCATGGGCGACAAGATCACCGCCAAGGATACGATGAAAAAGCTGGGTGTGCCTTGTGTGCCCGGCTCTGACGGCGGTGTGGCGGATGTGGCCGAGGCCAAGAAAGTTGCGCGCGAGATCGGCTATCCGGTCATCATCAAAGCCACGGCAGGTGGCGGCGGGCGCGGAATGAAAGTCGCCGAAAGCGAAGAAGAGCTTGAAATCGCCTTTCGCACGGCTCGGTCCGAGTCCAAAGCCGCATTCGGCAATGACGAAGTCTACATGGAGAAATATCTTCAGCGTCCGCGCCACATTGAAATTCAGGTCTTTGGCGATGGCAAAGGCCGCGCGGTGCATCTGGGCGAGCGTGACTGTTCCTTGCAGCGCCGCCACCAAAAAGTGTTTGAAGAGGCCCCCGGCCCGGCAATCGATGCCGAAACCCGCGCGCGGATCGGCAAGACTTGCGCCGATGCGGTCGCCGCGATCAACTACATCGGTGCGGGCACAATTGAGTTTTTGTATGAGGACGGAGAGTTCTACTTCATCGAGATGAACACAAGGCTTCAGGTCGAACATCCGGTGACGGAAGCGATCTTTGACGTCGATCTGGTGCGCGAACAGATCCGCGTCGCCGCAGGCCTGCCGATGGAGTTTCAGCAAGAAGATCTGTCTGTGCGCGGCCATGCGATTGAAGTGCGGATCAATGCTGAAAGGGTGCCGGATTTCGCCCCACGCCCCGGCAGAATCAGCCAGTTTCATGCGCCCGGAGGGCTTGGTGTACGAATGGATAGCGCCTTGTATGACGGCTATGTCATCCCTTCGCATTACGACAGTCTGATCGGCAAGCTGATCGTGCATGGCCGCGACCGGCCAGAGGCACTGGCCCGTCTGAAGCGCGCCTTGTCAGAACTGATCGTCGACGGCAAAGGCGTTGAAACCACCATTCCGCTATTTCACCAGCTGTTGGCGGAAGCTGATATCCAAAGCGGTGATTATTCAATTCACTGGTTGGAAAAGTGGCTGGCACGTACCTACGGATAGGCCCGGCCTTGGCCTTGGCCTTTGCCATTGACCTGCGCGTAGGTTGTGACCAAGACAAGCTGCGATCGGGTCCCGTATGCTGACCCCTGAACGGATGCTGGACGCTTATAAAGTCGGCGTCTTCCCCATGGCGGTGACAAGTGACAGCCCGGAATTGCACTGGGTCGAACCAAACCTGCGCGGCGTCTTTCCGTTGGACCGATTTCATATCTCCCGCAGCTTGCGCAAACGTATCGTGGCGGGCGGCTATGAGGTGGTGATTAACGGTGATTTCGCGGGTGTTGTTCGCGCTTGCGCCGCACGGCCCGAGACCTGGATCAACGATGATCTGCATGTGCTTTACCAAGGCTTGCACAAGATGGGCCGCGCCCATTCGCTTGAGGTCCGCGAAGACGGGGTACTGATCGGCGGTGTATTTGGCCTGACCATCGGGGCGGCTTTCTTTGGCGAAAGCATGTTTTCGCGCAAGACCGATGCGTCGAAGATTGCGCTGGCCTATCTTGTGGGGCGATTGCGGGAGGCGGGGTTCAAACTGTTCGATACCCAATTCCTGACCCCGCATCTGGCCAGTCTGGGGGCGATTGAGATCCCGCGTCTGAAATATCTTCGCCAGCTGAAGGCGGCTTTGGTGCAAGAGGCAGATTTCTTGTCCCCCGGCCCGCCGCCTCAGCCCTATTCACTGATACAGTGCATGACCCAGACGTCGTAGCGCGGGTGGTCAAGTGCGGACAGTGCCGGGCTGGACGCAATCATCCAGCCATCAAAAACCGCGCCATTATTCACGTCGCGCACCGTCACATGCGCGAAGGCATCTGCGGCGGGGTTGTCTTGGGGAAAGCGGCAATCAGAAACCGTAACCGTGAGGCGCCCGTATTCTACCGTTTCGCCGTTGCGTACCGTCAAATCAGTGGTGATGCCTGACACAGTGTCAAGGCCGCGCAAGACTGCGCCCGGCGCCTCTGACGCCTGTTGCGCCATCGCGGCACTGGCACCAAGGCAGGTCGAAAGGATCAGGGCGAAGTGGACCCGGCTGATCACGGTGACGGTTCTTTGTCAGAAGATGCGCTGCCCACGAATTTCATCAACAATTCAACCAGACCAACAGCGCCTTGGGTGTCTTCAATCTCTCCACCGGCATCGATATTCATCGGGCTGCCGCCGGGCTGGATTTCGACGTAATTGCCGCCCAAAAGCCCCTCGGAGGCCACCAGTACCGTGCTGTCTTCGGGCACTTCAACGGTGTTTTTCACCGTGAACCGCGCATCGGCGAAAAAGGTCTGAGGGTTAAGGTCAAGTGCGAGGACCGAGCCGATCTTGACGCCAGCCATACGCACATCGGTGCCGACGCTGATGCCTTGCACCGAACGAAAGCTGGCCTTCAATTCATAGCTGTCGGATGCGGGCGCGAGACTGCCACCAAAGCCTGCATAGGCGGCAAAGCCTATTGCCACTGCCAGAACCCCGGCACCGGTCAGTACTTCGCTGATATTCTCTGCCATCTGCTTTTCGCTCTATTTTGGGGTCCATGCTTCGTAATCACGCCGCGCCGCTGGTGCCGCACGGCGGATTGACCCTGCAGGGGCATAGGCAAGCGCCGTGCCGGTCAAATTCTCTTGATGCTGCTTTTCCCAAGGCTGATGTGTCAGCGCGGCTTTGGTCGGCGGTTCATCCCAAGTGAAATGCAGCCAACCGTGCCAATCGGGTGACACCCGACTTGCTTCAGATTCACCATTGAAAATGACCCAGCGGCGCTTGCCATCTTTGGTTTGGTAAAAAACGTTGCCCTGGGCATCTTCGCCAATCTTCTGGCCCCGCCGCCATGTGAACAACTGGGTGCCAAGCGTCTGGCCATTCCACCAGGTCAATAGCCGCAAAAGAAAGTTCATGTGCATTCTCCGAAGGGGCGGATTTCGACGGTCCGGGTTGTGCCTGTTCTATACGCAGCGGGCGATAAAGGTCCAGTGCCAAGCGGTATGGAAACCGCAGCGCAAATGCCGCATCTATAGGCGACGGATGGTGCTAGCTGCAATCTTGGCCCGCTTTGCAAGATCGGCTTGCGAGACTGCCGCTTGCCCCGTTGGTGGCGCAGATTGCCCGGTATTTGCGGGGCCTGCGTTCGGGGTCTTGCCGCGTCGCGACGCCATGCGCATGCCGCCATTGATCGCCGCGTTCACCAATTTACGAATGATGACATTGATCACCATATTTATAATCCGATTGAGGGACATCGCGTAACCTCCTGTCAGTCTTCAAATAATTCCGTCTGGCCAGCCAGATCTTCGCCCTCGTCATCGCCTTGCGGATCGGTGCCGGGAAAGGGCCGGTTGTCCAACAGGCCCGCAGCGCGCAGCTCTTTCAAGCCAGGCAGATCGCGCGCCGATTCAAGCCCGAAATGGTCAAGGAACTTGGGCGTCACCACAAAAGTCACAGGCCGACCAGGGGTCATTCGCCGCCGGCCGAAGCGGATCCACTCCAGCTCTATCAGCTGATCGACGGTGCCGCGGCTAACGGCAACACCGCGAATCTCTTCGATCTCGGCGCGGGTAGCGGGTTGATGATAGGCGATGATTGCCAGGGTCTCGATGGCCGCGCGCGACAGTTTGCGGGTTTCCACCACTTCCCTTTGCATCAAGAATCCAAGGTCGGGTGCAGTGCGCATGACCCAGGCATCACCGATCCGCACGATCTGAACGCCGCGCCCTTCGTAACGTTTACGCAGATAAACCAGCGCCTCGGCAGGGTCAGAGCCATGCGGCATCCGCGCAGCAAGTTCGGCCAGCGTCACAGGCTCTGCCGAAGCAAAGAGGACCGCCTCGATCATGCGTTCTTGTTCGGCAATCGGCGGGGCGGCAAACAAGCTGCGCTCGGTCTGGGTCGCTTTCGCGTCGTCACTGGTGGCGTTATCCGTCATGGGAACGTCTGTCACTGCGGTTTCCGTCTGAGTGTGATAGCAGAAAAACTTTCAGATTGGCGAAGCTCTATCTGGCCTTGCTTAACAAGTTCCAGTGATGCGGCGAATGTCGATGCGGTGGCCGAACGTCGGCGCTGGGGATCGGCACTCCAACCATCGGGCAAATAGGTTTCAAGGTCGGTCCAGCCGCCGGAAAAACCGATCAACCCGCGCATCCGCTCCAGCGCCTGTTCCATCGTAAATACCTGTTTGCGATCGAAGCTGTAGGGGCGAAAATCGTCACGGGTCCGGATGCGCGCATAGGCCTGCATCAGATCCAGCAGCGTGGCCGTATGGGTTACGTTTTTGACCCTCGCCACGCTTTCGGTCTGCCCACGGGCAAAGAAATCACGGCCCAGTTGATCGCGCCCCATAAGCCGGGCTGCGGCTTCGCGCATCGCTTCCAATCGCTCCAGCTGAAAGGCCAGATGGGCCGCAAGTTCTTCACCTGTCGGGCCTTCATCGGATGGATCGGGCGGTAACAACAAGCGCGACTTCAAGAATGCAAGCCAGGCCGCCATGACCAGATAGTCAGCCGCCAATTCAATGCGAAGCTGCGTCGCCTCTTCAACGAAGGCCAGGTATTGTTCGGCTAGTTGCAAGACCGACACGCGGCGCAGGTCAACCTTTTGGGTCCGCGACAAAGTCAGCAACAGATCAAGCGGCCCTTCGAAGCCAGCGACATCAACAATCAGCGCTTCGGCCGCCAGCCGTTCGCCGACCGGCACCCGGTCTTCCACAAAAAGGGTCGGATCAGCCATGGGTGCCGTTGGGGTCATCAGCCATCATAAGGCCGTCAAGTTCGGCCAGAAGTGCGTCAGCGTCAATAGGCCCCGGCGTTGTGCGGCGCGAAAGTGCCGCATTGGCGCGGGCCATGCCGGGCGCGGCCAGGGGGCCTGCCGCCGACACGACCGCCTCCATTTCGGCCATATTGCCGTTGCAGTGTAATGCGACATCGCAGCCTGCCGCAATCGCACGCCCTGCCCGCTCATACAGAGTTCCGGTCAGCGCTTGCATCGACAAATCATCGGACAGCAAAAGCCCGTCAAAGCCGATAACCTCGCGGATCACCTTGATCACGGCGGGCGAGCTGGTTGCGGGATTGTGGGCATCATAGGCGGGAACGACGATATGGGCGGTCATCGCCATAGGCAGATCGGCCAAAGCCCGGAAGGGGGCAAAATCGCTGGCGATCAGGTCTTGCGCCGGGGCGGTGGCGGTAGGCAAATTGTGATGGCTGTCAACGGTGGTACGCCCATGGCCCGGCAAATGCTTCATCACCGGCAAGACGCCGCCCGCCAACAGCCCTTCTGCCGCTGCTCGCGCAGCAAGGGTGACGGTGGCCGCATCTTGGCCAAAGCAGCGGTTCTTCAAGAACGGATGGGTGGTCGGCCCCGCAATATCGGCTGTGGGGGCACAGTTCGCGTCAATCCCAAGGGCGCGCAGTTCAGCCGCGATCACCCGGTAGCGCAGCCATATCCCGCGCTCCATCCCGCCCTCACGGCTTTTGGCGACCTGATCCAAGGGGGGCAGCCATTCCTGCCAATGCGGCGCGCGCAGACGCTGAACGCGCCCACCTTCCTGATCAACCAGCACGGGCGCGTCACGCCCGACGGCATCACGCAGATCGGCGGTCAGACGCGCGACTTGTGCCGGATTATCAACATTTCGCGCGAATAGTATAAAGCCAAGCGGGTTTGCTTCGGCAAAGAAGCCTCTTTCGCGCGCGGTGATCTTTGTGCCTTCGCAGCCAAGGATTACGGCACCGGGGCGCGGCGAAACTGATGGCAGCCCGGACATCAATGCGCCAAGGCCAAGACGCATTGGCTTTCGGCCTTAACGGCCGAGCAAAAAAGCGTAGCCGCATCACGATCTTCAAAACCGGACACCCGAAGCCTGAAGAAACGCCGCCCGCCCGCTTCGGCTTCTTGAATGACCCTTTGCTTGCCCTCCATCAGCGCCCCAAACCGCAAGGCTATCTTTTCCCATTCAAGTTTGGCCTGAGCTTCAGTGTCATATGACCCAAGCTGGACAAGTTGGGTGCCGGAGGCAACCACAGCCGCGTCCAGATCAACATGGGTTTGCGGCGCCATGGCTTCGGCGACAGCCATGGCGGCGGCCTCGGCTATTTCATCGGCAATCGGACGCGCCTCGGGGCGGGGCGAAGAGGTGAGGCCGGGTATATCTGCGGAGATTCGTTCGCCAAGCGCCGGTGCTTCGCCGCCCTCAAGCGTCGTGGCGGGCATCAGATCTGGCGTGACGATGGGTTCGACAACGCCGTCCGGCAACGGCTCATCAAGGCGGTCTTCGCGCGGGCGCAGGGCTGCAATCGTTTCGCTTGGCTGAACCAGTTGTTCGCCGGTAGTCGTGACCGGACTGTCGGGGGCTGCAAGCGGTGTGCCAAGCGATGATTGCAGCGCATCAGAGATGCCGTCTTCGTCCAACAACTCGGCCGCTTTGGGGGCGAGCATCAGCCGGTCGGCGGTTGGCGACGCCTCACCCAGTGCCGCGATTTCGTTGACGGCCATGCCTTGATGCTGTGCAAGTTCGCCACCCGGCGCTTCATGGGCTATGCGAGCCGGGCCTTCTGGGGCTGAAATGGTTGGAATGCCGTGGATCTGGCGCATGGCAAGCTGATATGCCCAGACCCCAAGCCCAAGCACCAATGCGACAGAGATCGCAGTCCCGACCAGCCGCATAAGACCGCCCAAACCAGCGGTGCGCCGCGGTGCGCTGCGGCCTTCGGCCTTGCTGGTAGCCCCGCTTAACCTGTCCATTTGCCAATCTGCCATGACCTGTCCTGCCCCAAGCCGAAACTGCATGATATTGGCAGTTCCGATTTGTCTTTGCTCGTCCTCCGCCGGGCGCTTGTTGATCAGCGCATTTCCTGAGCCGGAGTAACACCAAGGATAGCAAGGCCTGCGGAAATAACAACGCCCGTCGCCCGCGCGAGGGCGATTTTCGCCTGACTTGTCGCGGCATCGCCTTCTTGCACAAAACGCAGCGATCCATCGTCATTCCCGCGGTTCCACAATGCGTGCAGATCCGAAGAAAGCTCATAAAGGTAAAAGGCGATGCGGTGCGGCTCTTTCCCGCGTGCGGCGGTTTCTACCAAGCGCGGCCATTCGGCAATTTTCTTGGCCAAAGCAACCTCTGCCTCATGCGTGAGGTTGCTTAGATCGGCTGCGATCAGCGTCTTGTCATCGGCCGCAATTCCGGCCTCAGCGGCCTTTCGAATGACCGACGATATGCGCGCATGAGCGTATTGCACATAGAAAACCGGGTTGTCCTTCGATTGCTCCAACACCTTGTCGAAATCAAAATCCAGGGTCGCATCGTTCTTGCGGGTCAGCATGATGAAACGGGTGACATCCTTGCCCGCTTGTTCAACCACATCGCGCAGCGTCACGAAGGTGCCTGCCCGTTTCGACATCTTGAACGGCTCACCGTTTTTCCACAGCTTGACCAGTTGGATCAACTTGACCTCAAGCGGCACCTTGGCCCCCGAAAGTGCCGAAACCACCGCCTTGAGGCGTTTGACATAGCCGCCGTGATCGGCGCCAAGAACGTCGATCAAAAGGTCAAAGCCGCGCGTGATCTTATCGTAGTGATAGGCGATGTCGGGGGCGAAATAGGTCCACGACCCATCGGATTTCTGGACGGGGCGATCAACGTCATCCCCATGTGCGGTCGAGCGGAACAAGGTTTGCTCACGCTCTTCCCAATCTTCGGGCAGCTTGCCTTTGGGCGCGTCGAGTTTGCCCTCATAAATCAGATCCATCTTGCGCAAGGTACTGATTGCGCTTTCGATTTTTCCAGAGCCGTAAAGCGCCTTTTCAGATGAATACACATCCATCGCGACCCCAAGCGACGCCAGATCGTCGCGGATCATCTGCATCATGGCGAGGGTTGCAAATTCGCGGATTTCGGCCAGCCAGTACTGCTCGCCCTTGTCAATGAAGCTGTCGCCGTATTTTTCCTTCAGCGCCGCCCCTACCGGAATCAGATAATCACCGGGGTAAAGCCCCTCGGCGATCTCGGGCGATAGGCCATGCGCTTCGCGGTAACGCTCATAAGCCGAACGGGCCAGTACATCGACCTGACTGCCACCATCGTTGATGTAGTATTCGCGGGTGACGTCGTAGCCCGCATAATCAAGCAAACTTGCCAAGGCATCGCCAAAAACCGCGCCCCGAACATGGCCGACATGCATCGGCCCAGTCGGATTGGCCGAGACGAATTCGACATTGACCTTCAGCCCTTGCCCAAGGTCCGAGCGGCCAAAGTCGGCGCCGTCCGTCAAGGCGGACCGGACGACAGTCTGCCAAAGCACCGGTGCGAGATGCAGGTTCAGAAAGCCAGGGCCAGCCACTTCTGCGCGGATGATGCGCGCATCGTCGCCAAGCCGTGCCGCCAAGCCTTCGGCAATCACGCGCGGCGATTTGCCAGCGGGTTTGGCCAAGACCATTGCGGCATTGGTTGCCATGTCGCCATGACCGGCATCGCGTGGCGGCTCGACGGCGACCTGGGACATGTCCAGCCCGCTGGGCAGGTCTCCGGCAGAGACCATATCTTCTAGGCGCGCGATCACCAGATCACGGATGATGGAAAATAGGTTCATTGCTTACCTCTTTGATCAATGTGCCATGCCAGAGGCCAGTTGCGCCGTCAATCCTTGGGTCGAGAATGTATCTGCGGCAGCCCCGCCCAAGGCGGGCCAGGGGGCGCGGCCTAGACTGCCAGATCCCCACGCGGCGCGTCCAAAAGACCAGCAAGTCTGGCCAGAGCGTCGGTGAATTGCGCCTCTGGAATACCGCAAGCCAAGGCGATTCTAACGGCACTGGGGGCGCGGCCATCCACAAGCGCATATTCGTCAGCTGAGCGGACCAGAACGCCAAGACTTTCCGCTTCGCGGATAAAGGTCGACGCACGCCAGCCACTTGGCATCGGCAGCCAGACGAAACTCAGCCCCCGTTGCCAGCGCAGATCGTGGCGGCCCAATATGTTCAGCGTCAGTTCCAGCCGCCGCTCAATCACCGCTTGCACCTTGGAGCGCAGCTTATGCGCCTCGCCCGACCGTAAAAGTGACAGCACCACATCCGTGACCAAACGCGGCAAGGAGAAATAATTGTGCTGCGCTGCAAGGCGCGCGGCCTCGCCCAAGCCCGTGGGGGCCACGATCGCCCCAAACCGCAACCCGGCAGAGAGGCTCTTAGAAATGCTTGAAATGTGCCAAACCCTGTCAGGGGCCAAGGCACGCAAAGAGGGCAAGGCAGATTCGGCCACCGAATAACATTCGTCCTCGATGATCTGCAGATCATGATGAACAGCAACTTCCACAATGGCCTGTCGCCGCTCAAGGCTCATCCGTGCAGTCGTTGGGTTTTGCGCCTCGGGCGTCACGCAAACCACGCGCCCGCCATAGCGGCGGCACGCGGCATCAAGCGCCTCTGGCAACATGCCTTCGGCATCCAGCATCACGGGCACTACCTCGCCCCGGTTCAGCCGCACGGCCCGTCGAAAGCCGGGATAGGCCAATTCTTCGCAATAAATATGCGGTCGATCCCCGCGCAGACAACATTGCAAAGTAATGCCGATGCCGTTCTGCCCGCCAAGGGTCAGCGCAATGTCATCAGCACCGTAGGGACCAAGTTCACGCAATGACAACCAATCCGCCATCGCTTGACGCAATGGAATGTCGCGCCGCAAGCCGGGGTATTCCAGATCCTCTTGCCCAATCCGCCCGACCATTTGCGCAAGAACCGCAGACATCGCCGCACCTTGCCCGACCTCGGGCAATTGAGGTGACCGCAGATCAACTGAACCCGCATTCTTGATCGGGGGGAAATTCTCATCATTCTCGGACAGCGTCAGCGGCAAAAGGCCAAGGCGCATAGGTTTGGAGGCCACAAAGGTGCCGCGCCCCACGGTCGCTTCCAGCAATCCTTCTTGCGTCGCTATCTGATACGCGCGCGAAACGGTGCCCGGCGTAATCGACAAAGCCCAGGAAAGTTCGCGCACAGGCGGCAGGCGCGCGCCACTTTCCAACGCGCCAGAGCGAATAGCCTCACGCAAGGCGCGCGCAAGTGCTTGATACTTTGGTCCGTCGAATTGCGCCAAGTCCGGTAGCCAAATTTCGTCCATCACGGATCCTGATTGTTACCATCACAATGTTTAGCTAGCACATTGTGATTCCTTTTTGTATCATTATTACACGCTATAGATCGCTTTGTATCAATACAATAGGTGACAATATGACCCAAGCAAGTAAATCTGCAATCCGCAACTATGCAGGCATCGCCCGTAAAACGGTCTCTTGGACAATTGTCACAGCCCTTAAGACATGGCGCCGCCGGATGCGCGATCGCCGCGCCTTGTCAAATCTTGATGCGCATATGTTGCGCGATATCGGCCTGGACCAAATGACCGTGGATCGTGAGATCAGACGTCGGTTCTGGCAAGAATAGGTTCCGCTTCCCCAAGTTTGGAACCTCTTCCTGGGCCGGGCTTAGCCCGGCCCTTTTTTTGGGGAAGGGAGGCAGATGACATCTTTCACAATGTATCAGATCGACGCATTCGCCGATCGGCCCTTTGCGGGGAATCCGGCAGCGGTGTTGATACTGGATCGCCCGATGAACACCGCGCTGATGGCGGCAATTGCGGCGGAAAACAATCTTGCCGAAACCGCCTTCGTGCAACGTGACGGGGGTGACTACGCTATCCGCTGGTTTACCCCCACCAGCGAGGTCGCCTTTTGCGGCCATGCCACGCTGGCCGCCGCACATGTGCTGGCGCAGGCCTATGGCTGCGCGATGCCGGTTCGGTTTCAAACCCGAGAGGTCGGAAGCCTGGTGGTCGGCCGTCACCCCGATGGCCGGTATGCGCTGGACCTGCCAAGACTGGACCCAGCGCCCCTGCCCCCGCCACCACAGTTTGCGCAGATTTTCCCGCAAGGCTGGATCGAGACATTTCAGAGTTTTGAGAATTACTTTGTCTTGCTGCCGTCGGCCAAGGCTGTGGCCGACTTCACGCCTGATCTGCGCAAGATTGCCGAGTTCGGCGATTTCGGTCTGGCGATCACGGCCGCCGGAGGCATGACCCATCAAGGCGCGCCGGTCGATTTCGTATCGCGCT
>JBAUHP010000174.1:0-1569 GCA_049680345.1 Albidovulum sp.
TTTCACGATTCCTTTCGGCCAAGGATAGGCGTTCACCAGCGTGACCGCGCCGATGATCAGACCGCAGCCCAGCACGGCAAGGAAGACCTCGGCCCACATTGGCCGCTGCGTAAATTCGTGCAAACGCCGCTTGGCACGCCCCGAATACAACAACCAAAGCACGCCGGCGCAGGCCAAAAGCCCAACAATCCAGCTGCCCGTCGCACCAACCGCCCCGTAAGGGCCGCCGCCAATAAGTGCAAAAGTCGGATCAACCGGCGAAATCGTGCGCCCGCCTGCCGCAAGGAATGCGCAGCCACGCCAGACCAGCAAACCACCCAGCGTCACGATAAAGGCCGGAATGCCGCGGTAGGCGATCAGCCAGCCATGAAATGCGCCAATGGTCGCCCCGCAGGCAAGGCCGAAACAAACCGTGATGATCCAGATGAACGGGCTGCCAAGACCAAGATAGGCAGGCAAGAAATTGACCTGCAAGAGCCCCATCATCATGGCGGTGACGCCCAACAGCGCGCCGACAGACAGATCGATGTTACGGGTGATGATGACCAGCACCATCCCCGTCGCCATAATCCCGATAGAGGAGGTTTGGACCGACAGGTTCCACAAGTTGCGCGGCGTCAGAAACGCACCGTAGCCATTGACGATTGCACCATAGCTGTGAAAGCCGACCCAAATCAGCAACAGCGCGCCGATCATGCCCAAAAGGCGGGTGTCAATTTCGGTCGCGCGCAAAAAGCGCGTAATGGGCCCTGCGTTCACATCGGTGGTGGCTGGGGCTGTCGGAGGGGCTGGGTCGGTCATGGCCTCATCCTGCGTTAAAAGGGGATTCGGTCAGCGCCGCCAGGCCCTTTTGGGGGCTTGCGGGGCGCCAAAGGATGAACCGGCACGGCAAAACCAACCGCGCCGGATCAAGGCTAGTGAATCACTCGCAGCCTACAACGCCAGCGACCGCACCTTCACAGGCCTGCTCTTTCGAGATATGGCCTGCATCGATTGCAACGTTCAGGTTTGCGCGCGTCAGCGGGGTTGGATCAAGCAAGATCGCGTTGATCTCAATGCCCTTCTCACCACCCGAGAATTTGGTCGCACCTTCGATGCTGTCAAGCGAAGCACCGTCACCAAGGGCCGCAGCGATTTCGCCCGCCTTCTTGCCCAACTCGCGCGCGTTCTTCCAGACCGAAACCGTCTGGGTGCCGCGTGCAACCCGGTTGATCGCCGCAAGATCGCCGTCCTGGCCGCCGACCGGAATAACCAGCCCCTGTGCCGCCAGCGCCGCAACCACGCCACCGGCCATGCCGTCATTTTCGGACAAAACCGCATCAACCGCATTGTTGTTGGCGGTCAGGATCTGTTCCATATTCTTTTGCGCATTTTCCGGCTTCCACCCGTCAGAGAAGTTTTCCCCAACGATCTTGATCTTGCCCGCATCAACATCGGCGCCAATCACTTCCATCATGCCTTGCAGCAAGAACGCGGCATTCGGATCACCGGGGTCGCCTTTGATGATGGCATAGTTGCCCTCGGGAACCACGGCCGCCACTTCTTTCGCGATAATACGGCCAACGCCGA
>JBAUHP010000175.1:0-6640 GCA_049680345.1 Albidovulum sp.
TCTTTCGCATACTTTACCGCAAACCTCCGGAGCAGCGCCGTGGGGTTACAAACCGCGCATATGAGAACGAGGCATAAAGAAAATGGCTGCCGATAAACAAAATTTGCAAGACGCATTTCTTAATCAGGTCCGCAAGACCAAGGTTTCCGTCACGATCTTCTTGATCAATGGTGTGAAACTGCAAGGCGTGATCACCTGGTTTGATAACTTTTGCGTGCTTTTACGCCGCGATGGCCAGTCACAGCTGGTCTATAAACACGCCATTTCAACCATCATGCCCGGCCAGCCTATCTCGCTCTACGAAGGTGAAGACTGATACCCTCGGACGCATCGATGGACAGAGCCACAAAAGCCCGCGCCACGCGGGCCTTTGTCTTGCACCCCGACATGAAGAACAACCGCCGCCGTGCGCCCGAACTGGCGTTGGCAGAGGCGGTATCGCTGGCCATGGCCCTGCCCAATATTGAGATCTGCGGATCGGATGTTGTCCGGCTTGCCAAGGCGCAAGCAGGGACGCTTTTCGGTTCTGGCAAGATCGCCGAGTTGAAAGATATCTTTCACGACGCCGAAATTGCGCTGGTCTTGGTCGACGGCTCGGTCAGCCCGGTTCAACAGCGCAATCTGGAAAAAGAATGGGGCGTCAAGCTTTTGGACCGCACCGGTCTGATACTTGAGATTTTTGCCGACAGGGCACGAACCCGCGAAGGGGTGCTGCAGGTCGAACTGGCGGCCTTGTCCTATCAGCGCACGCGGCTGGTGCGGGCCTGGACCCACCTTGAACGCCAGCGCGGTGGTCTTGGCTTTGTCGGCGGCCCCGGCGAAACCCAGATTGAATCTGACCGGCGCGCGATTGACGAAGAGGTCGTCAAGATCAAACGCCAATTGGCCCGCGTGGTCAAAACCCGCGAACTGCACCGCGCCGCACGGCGCAAGGTGCCGTTTCCGATCGTGGCCCTGGTCGGCTATACCAATGCTGGAAAATCCACGCTTTTCAACAAGATGACCGGCGCAGACGTTCTGGCCAAGGACATGTTGTTTGCCACCCTTGACCCGACCATGCGCGGTGTCACCTTGCCGTCTGGCCAAAAGATCATCTTGTCCGACACGGTTGGCTTCATCTCAGACCTGCCGACGCAGCTTGTGGCCGCCTTTCGCGCCACGTTGGAAGAGGTGCTGGAAGCCGATCTGATTTTGCATGTCCGCGATATCGCCCATCCCGAAACCGAAGAACAGGCCGAAGATGTCGGCGAGATCTTGGAAAGCCTTGGCGTTGATGAAGATGTCGCGATGTTCGAGGTCTGGAACAAGATCGACATGCTCGGCCCCGATATGCGCGCAGCCCTCTTGGTGCAAGACGCCCGCACCCCCGGCATTCACGCCGTAAGCGCGCTTACCGGCGATGGCTTGCCCGATCTCATAACCGCAATTGCCGCCGCCGTCGAAGAAGAGCGCAGCGATGAGGTTCTGACCCTGGCCTACACCGACGGCAAGTTGCGTGCCGAGCTGCACGAGATGGGCGTGGTCACCTCTGAAAAGCAGCTCAAAGAAAAGTTCAAGATCAGCGTCAGCTGGACCGCGCGCCAAAAGGCGCGTTGGAATGCCCTGCGCGGGTGATTATGCCCCTAACCCTGTCACCGCGAATGATATATGATCCAGCCACGGGGCGCGCCGAAAGCGCCTTTATGTCGTGATCCTCACGCCAACATAGATCGGATATCTCATGGCCAAGGGCAACAATCAAAAGGGCAATCGCGAAGCGAAAAAGCCCAAGAAGGACAAGTCCAAGCCAGCGGTTTCAGTTGCAAGTTCTACCCGCGACACAACGACAATCGCAGGCAAGAAGGTTAACTGACCAGCCCGCCTTATGTCGCCCGCCTCTTGTGGTCTTGCCGCCCCTTCACTGGGCGGCAGGCTCCAGCACGGTTATGCCGGTGGCGGCGGCGCGGGCAAGTTCCGGGTCAAGCGACATCGGAATATATTCGCCTTGCCGCCACAGCTCGCTCAGATCATCGTAATGACGGCTCAGCGGATGGCCCGACTGCCCGGTTGAGATGATAAAGACCGAACTGTCAGGATCGGCAAAATCATAGACCCCGCGGTAAACCGCGCCATTGACGTTCAGATAGGGCGCCTCGGGGCGGTCGCTTGTCAGCCCGCGCATCAAGGTCTGATCGCCGCCGCTGGTTGATTGCCTGATATTCACGATCCATTTCAGGAACGGCGCGCGCCCCAATGCCGGGTGGTCATGGGTGGCCTCATGCGCATCCCCCCAACGCCAGCTTTCAACCGAAGGGCCGTATTGCTCCTTCAGCCCCAGCAAAGCATCGTCCAAGGCCATTCGCGCAATATCGGTGCAGCTTTCAAGCGGTGCCGATTGTATGATATCGCACCAAGCGGCGGCCCCTTCGGTATCGCGGTACACCCTTTCGATGAACAAGGGGTCGGGCCTTGTGAAGGCTTCGGCAAGGGGGCCAAGCTCATCGCGGATAAGCCGCGATTGCAAGGCCCGCGCCCAGGCCGCATAGATCAGCGGTTCGGGCAAATGCTCATTCATGTCGCCGTCCCAGGCGGCCAAAAGCTCCAGCGCGCGCTGGCGCAATCGCTCGGACGTGCCGTCGGCCGCAGCCTCGCCGGTGAACCAAAGATCGGCACCGATAAGGGGCAAGACATTGCGCGCGTCAGTGGCATTGGTATCAAGCTGAGCGGCGATAAAGCTTTCGCGGGTATGAACCTCGCGTTCTTGCATCAGCTTTGCCCAGCGTTGCACCCTTTGGCTGTCGCCCCAATCGAAACTGACATGCGCGGGGAAGGGGGCGTCGACGATCTTGTTGTTGGTCGATCCGACGATCCCGCCCACGGGGTTCAGGAATTTTGGATTATCCTCGGGCGGACGCATACCAATCCAGCGGTTTTGCGCCAGCCAACCGGTTGTCGGCATCCGGCCCTGGCTTTGATGATTTGGGTCGCGGTCGGGCAAGGCACCAAACAGCGCCATCGCAACCTGGCCCTGATCGGCCATCGTCACATTGATCGCCGGTGCGATCTGCAAGGCACCTGCCGCCATGCCTTGGGCAATGGTTTTGGCCTGCATCAGGTGGATCGCCGATGTCATGGTCGTGTCGGCATCAGACAGCCCGGTCCAGGCCAGCGCCATCACATGATCATGCGGCGTCACCGAGGCCAGATCGTAATGCCCGCCGGGCAAGACCGGGCCATTCACGCTCCACCGCAAGGTCACGGTCAGGGGGGCCGCATCCTTGACCTCGATGATGGATCTGCGCGTCTCGAAATCGACCCAGCCTTCGGGGCCGCGGTAACGCTGCTTGTCTGCGGGATTCAGCTCTTCAAGGAACAGATCCTGATCATCGGCAAAGGCCGCCGCAATCCCCCAACCGAAATTGGCGTTGCGGCCCGCGAGGATTGCGGGAATGCCCGGTATGGTGGCCCCGATCACGCCGCCCGATTGCAGCTCCAGCCGCGCAAGGTAAAAGGCTGAGGGCGAGGTGAAGGTCAGATGCGGATCATTGGCCAAAAGCGCGCCCCCCGCCGCCGACCTGCCCGGCGCTGCAGCCCAGGCGTTCGACGCCCCCCCCATGCCCCGCGCGGCAACCGGCGACAAGGGATCAAAGGCCGCATCACTGCCCGCATAGCGCCGGGCGGGCGCAGGCGTCAGACCCGGTGCCAGACTTGCATAGGGCGGCAGCGCCGCAACCCCCTGGCCCGGCACATCGGGCATCAGATCGCGCGGCCAATCCTTTGACAAAAGCGACAGGCGCGCGCGCAACACCTCATCTTGCAGCTGGGTTGTCCGCTCAAAAGCCATCAGCTTCAGAAGCGCCAATGAATCTGCCGGTTGCCAATAGGCGATCTGCCCGGGGAACATGAAGAATTCGGGCGCGCCGCGGCCCATGGCCTCGTCACTGGCAATCCGGATCCATTCGTTCACGCCGCGCGCATAGGCCTGCAAAGCGGTCTTGGTCTCATCGTCTTGCACTGCAAGCGACCGCGCCGCCAATCCATTCAGATCCAGCCGCCGCATCAATTCATCGCTTTTGACCGTGCGCTCGCCAAAGACCTCCGATAACCGCCCCTGAACCGTGCGGCGCGCCAGCACCATCTGGAACAGCCGGTCTTGCGCATGGGCATATCCCAGCGCGAAATAAACATCCGCGTCACTGGCCGCAAAGATATGCGGCACATCGGCGGTGTCGCGCACAATCTCCACCCGTTCGCCCAAGCCCGCAGCCTTTCGGTGATCGTTATAGTCGGGCAAGGACCGCGATGCGAAATAATAGGCCGCCGACAGCGCCAGCACCGCCAAGACCAGCAAGGTGGTGATCAATCTCAAAAGCCAGCGGAAAAGCGTTGCCATGATAAACCGGTCGAATACGAGGGAAAGGTTGACTGTAGGGGCAGGGCGTTTAACTAGGTCAGATAAGCATGTTTCGCAATGAGATAGGGAGGACGTCATGGCTAAAGTGGCATTTTTGGGCCTGGGGGTCATGGGTTTTCCCATGGCGGGGCATCTGGCGGCCAAGGGCCATGCGGTTACGGTCTGGAACCGGACCGCCGCCAAGGCAGAATCATGGGTCACCCATCACGGCGGCAAAATGGCGGTTACGGCGGCCAATGCGGCCTCGGGGGCCGAGTTCGTTATGGCTTGCGTCGGCAATGACGATGATCTGCGCGCCATCTGTCGGGGCGATGATGGTGCTTTTGCCGGCATGTCCGCAGGGGCGGTGTTTGTCGATCACACCACCGTTTCGGCCGCCGTCACCCGCGAATTGGGGGCCGAGGCCGCAGCCATGGGCCTTGGCTATGTCGATGCGCCCGTTTCGGGCGGTCAGGCGGGCGCGGAAAATGGCGTCTTGTCGGTGATGTGCGGCGGCGATGAGGCGCATTATGCGGCGGCAGAGCCGGTGATCGATGCCTATGCACGCGTGTGCCGCAGACTTGGGCCGCTGGGGGCCGGGCAACTTGCCAAGATGGTCAATCAGATCTGTATCGCGGGCCTTGTCCAGGGCCTGTCCGAGGGGCTGAACTTTGCCGAGAAAGCCGGGCTCGACATCCCCGATCTGGTCGAGGTGATCAGCCAGGGCGCCGCTGGCAGCTGGCAAATGGCGAACCGCCACAAGACCATGGCAAAAGACGAATTCGACTTCGGCTTTGCCGTCGATTGGATGCGCAAGGATCTGGGCATCTGCCTTGCCACCGCCAATGAAATCGGCGCCAGCCTGCCGGTGACCGCCCTGGTCGATCAGTTCTATAAAGACGTACAAAAAATGGGCGGCGGGCGCTGGGACACCTCCAGCCTTGTCGCAAGGCTGCGCGATAAGGCGTAGGGCTGGCCCCCCGTGCTGCCCCCCCCCCGTGCTGCACCCCCGTGCGGCCCACGCCGAAGCCGGGCCGCGCGCGACTGCGGGTGGGCGCACCTAGACGCCGGGCGAAGCGGCGCAAAGCTCTCAGATGGCCGCTTTGAGCCCAAAGTTACCGATGCTGCATCATGCGCGAATGTCAGCGATGCGCAGATAGCAAAAAACCTTCAAAAACTGCTTAGGTTTTGAACGGGGTTTTTGGCGGCGTAAATTTAGGTGATCTGAGGCTGTGCCAAAAAGGAGGGTTTGAGTGCTCGACGCCTTGGAGCTCCCGCACATCCCGCCCCCCCCTTACGGAGCACCCCGACTGTTCATCTGCCGATCCTTTCAAGGGGGTAGCTTTCACGCTCTTTCCCCCTTGGCCGTCGGCAATCCACGTCGGCTTCGGGGCCACTACGACTTCACTGATTTGCGGGGTTAGATGTTCGCCTGCACCTTGGCACTACACCGGACGTTCGCGCCCCACGACGGAGTTTTCCCGGCGATCCAAGCACCATAGCCGACGCCCAAAAGACCGGGATGCTGGCCATCGGGGCAGATGCCCTGCGCGCGGTATGCATCGCGCAGCATGTTCTGTACCTCGCGATCATCCGCCGCCGTCGCGGTGAAGGGCGTGCCACGCATCACCTGTGTGACCACCTTGTCCGAACGCACCAGCGGGTCACGCTTACGCCAGATCGCATAGGTCTTGCCATTGGCACTGAAGTCAAAGCGGGTGAAGTTCTTCGACGCCATGAATTGCGGCGTCAGCGCTTGCGGGTCAACGCGCGGCCCGTTCGCCGCAGCTGGGGTCGCTGTGCTGTCCCCGGTTGTGCAGGCCGCAAGCAGCAGACCGACCAGTGGCAGAAGTAATTGAATTTTTGACATAAAGAATTTCCCCTAATCTCATAAAGCGACGATAATTTGGCATTCTCCAAGTGGCATGCCGCGTAGCGTCAAGTTTGCCTAAATCTGCTTGCCGCACAAGCGATTGTTCGCCCCGAGCAGCCTCGGCGGTCACGAAGGCTGCTGGAATTAGGCGGAACCGGCGGTGGTGTTTTCAGCGCGGCGGGCAAACCTGTCGAGCCGGTTTCAATTCGCTTAAGAGTGGTGGCGAAACGAACTCTAAATTTTGGCGGTCGGGAGAGAATCGGGAGAGAATCGGGAGAGAATAAGTCGTCCCCCCGCACAGACGCTATCGCGTTCAAAGAAAATATTCATCCCGTATGAATGCTTGCCACCGCTTGCGCAACAAGACACCAAAACAGCCGTTCCAAAAACCACCG
>JBAUHP010000176.1:0-6265 GCA_049680345.1 Albidovulum sp.
TCATGCGGGTGCGAGAAGAAAAAGGAGAGGCTCCCCTCGGACGCCACACTGATTGGGTTGGCGCAGGCTATGACGCTCTCGCCAGATCAGACGGTGATCCTCAGCAGATGTTGATCGAAGCCAAGAAGGCGTTTGGGCTGGAACCCGTTTCCGCCGGGTTTGAGGAATTCGATCGGTTACTATCTGCCGAACTTCGCGAAAAATTCGGTGAAGCCCCACGTGGCAGGCCGCTTTGGGTGGAGGACTCTCCTTTGGCCGAAATGTGGATCGAGGTTCGGACATGGCTTCAGTCGCAATCGCCGAAGTGGGATTTTTGGATCAGTTGGTATGACGATGTATTGGCTGGGCGAGAGCCGGACTGCGAGTTTTTGCGCGAGGTTGCTCTGATCCCGGAGGATGTCTGGGCTGCGGGTGTTGATGCGGTGAATGCCGAGATTGAGCGGCTGCGTATTGATCACGCTATTGAGAAAACCCCTTACGGCGAGCGGGTCGAGCTAAATCCTGAAACCGGGCGACTTAAACTGGTTTCTGAAAGTGACCTGCCGGGCGATATTGCCATTTACGCGCGCCGCAAGATTGCCAAGGCGGTTGGGCTGTTCGGTGCAACACCCCAAAATCAATACACGGCACTTCTACCTGTCATTGCCAATTTGAATGACGCCCTGAGCGATGGGGAAAATCTGCCGGTCGAGCTTTTTGACGCTTGTGCCAGTGCGTCGCGCATGACTGTTTCAATGGCGCGGGTTGGTGAATGCCCGCAGCCTGAAAAAGACCCTCTGGTGCAGGATTTCCTCATCCGTATCAGAGAGGCTGGTGCAGACATTCTGGCTAATGACCCGAAGGCCCAAGAAATGGTTGCGCGCCGGAACGATATTTTGGGCAACGAGGCATTGATCGATGGTGGCGCCACTATCAGGACGCTTGCCGCGCAGATCGCTGCAATTTCCGAGGGTCGTTTGGCTGAGTCGTTGCAGGACGACGCGGAGGTTGCAACCGACAGTGCGGCTGATCCAGAGGCCCGCAAGGTTAGCAGCTATCGTTTAAGCGGAAGGCTGGTGCGTTCGTGGAAAACCATAATTTCTGTCGGAGCCGGGATTGGACGCCTAGTTGTTAACGCAAAAAATGTGTTAGAGGCTCTTGCTGCAATCCAAGCTTCACCGCTCTTCCAACAGGCCGTGAGCATTTTATGGCGCGCCCTTGGCCTGTAGTCGTCGGCCCGGTGCCCTTTGTTCTCGCTTGCCGACCGGGTGGGGGCTTGCGGGTTGGGGGTTGGCGCTCTAATTCATCCCCATGAGATATTCGCTTCCCTCAGTGCGTGGCACATTGACGGCTGACCGGCCTTTGGCTGACCTCACCTGGCTGCGGGTGGGGGGGCGCGCGGATTGGTTGTTTCAGCCTGCGGATGTGGATGATCTTGCAAGCTTTCTGGGCGGGCTTGACCCCGAAGTGGCGGTATTTCCGATGGGGGTGGGGTCAAACCTCATCATCCGCGACGGGGGCCTGCGCGCCGTGGTGATCCGTTTGGGGCGGGGGTTTAACGCCATAAGCATCGACGGCAATCGGGTGACGGCCGGGGCGGCGGCACTGGATGCACATGTGGCCAAAAGGGCGGCAGAGGCCGGGGTGGATCTGACGTTCTTGCGCACCATTCCCGGCGCGATTGGCGGCGCGGTCAGAATGAACGCGGGCTGCTATGGCAGCTATGTCGCCGATCATCTGATTGCGGCGCGGGTGATCAACCGGGCGGGGCAGGTGGTGCATCTGTCGAAAGATCAGCTGGGCTTTGCCTATCGGCAGTCGGTTTTGCCCGAAGGTGCGGTGATCATCGAGGCGACGTTTGAGGGCGCAGCGGCCGACCCCGCAAAGCTGGCCGCGAGGATGGAGGAACAAGTGGCCAAACGCGATGCGAGCCAGCCGATCAAGGATCGCTCTGCCGGGTCGACGTTTCGCAACCCGGCGGGGTTTTCGTCGACCGGACGGGCCGATGACTGCCATGATCTGAAGGCCTGGAAGCTGATTGCCGATGCGGGAATGCGCGGTGCGCGCAGGGGTGGCGCGCAGATGAGCGAGATGCATGCGAATTTCATGCTGAACACCGGCGGTGCAAAAGCCGCCGATCTGGAAGATTTGGGTGAAGAAGTGCGAAAAAAGGTTTTCCAAAACAGCGGAATAACGTTAGAGTGGGAAATCATGAGGGTCGGAGAAACGGCCCCAGACGAGCAAGACGAATAACAAGAACAAAAGTGACGGTACAAGGCCGAAGGGTCTTGAAAAAAACAGGGGCGAGAAGCCCTGGAAATGGCAATTGTGGCGGGCAAGTCGAGCAGGACAGCCCCCAAAGTGGCAATGCTGATGGGAGGGCTTTCCGCTGAGCGGGAAGTCTCGCTGGTCAGTGGGCGCGAATGCGCGGTTGCCCTGCGGGAGGCGGGATTTGAGGTGGTCGAGGTCGATGCGGGCCGCGACCTTGCCGCGCGTCTTGCCGGGCTTGCGCCTGACGTTTGTTTCAATGCTTTGCATGGTCGTTGGGGCGAGGATGGCGCGGTTCAGGGCCTGCTTGAATGGCTCGGCATTCCCTATACGCATTCGGGGGTTCTGGCCTCGGCGCTGGCGATGGACAAGAGCCGGGCCAAGGATGTGTTTCGCGCCGCCGGTCTGCCGGTGATGGAAAGCCAACTGTTCCCGAAGGCCGAAGTTGAGGCGCGCCACGTGATGGCGCTGCCATATGTGGTCAAGCCCAATAACGAAGGATCTTCGGTCGGGGTTTATATCTTGCCCGAAGGCGCCAATGCGCCGCCAAAAATGGGCGCCGAGATGCCTGATGTGGTGATGGTTGAAGCCTATGTGCCGGGGCGCGAGCTGACGGTTTCGGTGATGGCCGGGCGGGCGACTTGCGTGACCGAGATATGCGCGGAAGGCTGGTACGATTACCATGCCAAATACACGCCCGGCGGATCGCGCCACATATGCCCTGCCGATCTGCCCGAAGATATCGCGCTTGCTTGCCGCGACATCGCTTTGCGCGCCCATGAGGTGCTTGGCTGCAAAGGGCTCAGCCGCGCTGATTTTCGCTGGGATGACGCCCGTGGGCTGGCGGGGGTTTACCTATTGGAGGTCAATACCCAACCGGGCATGACCCCCACATCCTTGTCGCCCGAACAAGCGGCGGCCGAAGGGATGAGCTTTGCCGATCTGTGTAAATGGCTGGTGGAGGATGCGTCATGCAACCGTTGACGGCCCCGGAACGGCCAATCTCGCATTACCGCAATGGCAAGTTGCGCAGCGTGGGGCCAGAACCCGAAGTCGGCGCGCGAGACGTGCAGGGCCCAAGCTGGCGCACCGATCTGAAGCCCGCAGCCCTGGTCAAGCCGTGGACAAAACCCCGAACCGGGCGCCGTGATCCGGCCCCGTCACGCTGGGCCTTCCGGATGCAGCGGCTGTGGTTGACGCCGATGTTTCGCGGCCTTTTGCGCATTGGCCTGCCCATCGTCCTGGCGGTGGCGGGGGTTGTGATCTATCTGGGCGATGAGGGGCGGCGCGATGCGATTGCGACCTATGCCGCCGATATGCGGGTCAAGTTTGAGAACCGGCCTGAATTCATGGTCAAGATGATGGCGATTGATGGTGCATCAAGTCCGGTGGCCGATGCGATCCGGGGGCTTTTGCCGGTCGGGTTGCCCGCATCCTCCTTTGTCATTGATCTGGAGGCGTTACGCGCTGCGATAAAAAATATTGATGCGGTGGCAGATGCCGCGATCACCATTCGTGCGGGCGGGGTCTTGTCGGTTGATGTGACCGAACGCCAGCCTGCGATTTTGTGGCGCACGGCGACATCGCTTGAGATGCTGGATGCAGAGGGGCACCGGGTGGCCACATTGATGGACCGAAGTGCCCGCCCCGATCTGCCGGTGATTGCCGGCGAGGGGGCAGAGGCCCAAGTGCCCGAGGCGTTGGCGATCTTGACCGCCGCCCAGCCGATTTTGCCAAGGGTGCGCGGGCTTGTGCGTATGGGCGAGCGGCGCTGGGATATTGTTCTTGACCGCGATCAGCGCATCTTGTTGCCGCAGACCGACCCGGTAGAGGCGGTTCAACATGCGATGGCAATTGATGCGTCAGAGTTGCTTTTTGCGCGCGACATGGCGGCGCTGGATTTACGCAACGCAGCACGCCCAACCCTGCGCGTGACCCCGCAAGCGATTGAAGACATGAAAGAAATAACAAAAAACGAGACCAAGGTGGCAGGCCAATGACCGATCTATATCAAATGCAAAGGGCGATGCGAAACGTGCGCAGTGCTGCACTTCAACGGGGTGTGGTGGCGATCTTGGATGTCGGCACATCAAAGGTGGCCTGCCTTGTTTTGCGGGTCGAGGGCACGGACGCGGTGCGCGAAGATGGGCTTGGGTCTTTGGCCGGGCAATCGCAGTTTCGTGTCATCGGGGCGGCCACCACCCGATCACGCGGGGTGCGGTTTGGCGAGATTGACGCCATGCACGAAACCGAACGTGCGATCCGCACGGCGGTGCAGGCGGCGCAAAAGATGGCCAATGTCCGGGTTGATCATGTGATTGCGTGCATGTCGGGCGCTCGGCCGCGCAGCTATGGGCTTGCCGGGGAAATTGCGCTGCCCTCGGGGCAGGTGAGCGAACAAGACATTGGCCGGGTTCTGGCGGCTTGCGACGTGCCCGACTTTGGCGAGAACCGCGAGGTCATTCATGCCCATCCGGTGAATTTTGCCATTGATCACCGCTCGGGTCTTGGCGATCCGCGTGGCCATGTCGGCAATACGCTGGCCACCGATATGCATCTGGTGACCATTGACACGCAAGCGGTGCAAAATCTGCTTTACTGTATCAAGCGTTGCGATCTGGAATTGGCGGGCATCGCGTCATCCGCCTATGTTTCGGGTATCTCGTCCTTGGTTGAGGATGAGCAAGAGCTGGGTGCCGCCTGCATCGATATGGGGGGCGGTGCGACCGGCGTTTCGATCTTCATCAAGAAGCACATGATCTTTACGGATTCGGTGCGCCTAGGCGGCGATCACGTGACCAGCGACATCTCTAAAGGTCTGCAAGTGCCCTTGGCGGTGGCTGAGCGGATCAAGACCATGCATGGCGGGGTTATGGCCACCGGCATGGATGACCGCGAGATGATCGAGATCGGTGCCGATTGTGGCGATTGGGAAAAGGACCGCCGCAGTGCCAGCCGCGCGGAGCTGATCGGCATCATGCGTCCACGGGTGGAAGAGGTGCTGGAAGAGGTGCGCGCGATGCTGGATGCGGCAGGGTTTGACCAGTTGCCAAGCCAGCAGATCGTGCTGACCGGTGGTGCGAGCCAGATACCGGGGCTTGATGGATTGGCCGCGCGAATCCTTGGGCAAAACGTCCGACTCGGTCGGCCATTGCGGGTGCAAGGGCTTCCACAAGCGGCGACCGGGCCTGCATTCTCTTCAACCGTAGGGTTGTGCCTATTTGCCGCACACCCCCAGGACGAGTGGTGGGATTTCGAGATTCCTGCCGAAAGATACCCGGCGCGGTCGCTGCGTAGAGCCGTAAAATGGTTTAGAGACAACTGGTAACCGCAATATCCTGATGTATAGGCGAAATGCCGCTAGTTCTATCTGCGCGCCCCCTAGATTTTGTGGTCTGGGGGCGTTTTTTGCGTGACCTTGCCAGCATTTCCCTGTAAATTCACAGCAATGCGGGGGATAAGGCTGAGCAGCCCGAAAAATAGACAGGCGGATACTGATGGCATTGAATTTGATGATGAACGACCGCGACGACCTTAAGCCGCGGATCACGGTTTTTGGCGTCGGTGGCGCGGGCGGCAATGCCGTCAACAATATGATTACGCAACAGCTGGAAGGCGTTGAGTTCGTCGTGGCGAATACCGATGCTCAGGCTTTGGCGCAAAGTCTTGCTACCGCAAAGATCCAGATGGGTGTGCGGGTGACCGAGGGGCTGGGTGCCGGTGCGCGCCCGACCGTGGGGGCCGCTGCCGCAGAAGAAACCATTGAAGAGATCGTTGATCATCTGGCAGGTGCGCATATGTGCTTTATCACCGCAGGTATGGGCGGCGGTACGGGCACAGGTGCGGCGCCAATCATCGCTCAGGCAGCGCGTGAACTTGGGGTGCTAACTGTAGGCGTTGTCACGAAACCTTTCCAGTTTGAGGGTGGCAAGCGCATGCGTCAGGCCGATGAAGGCATCGAAGCGCTGCAAAAGGTTGTTGATACGCTGATCATCATCCCCAACCAGAACCTTTTCCG
>JBAUHP010000177.1:0-4920 GCA_049680345.1 Albidovulum sp.
ACAGCATCGGCCGAAGCCAATGCCGCCGGTCGTGGCCGCGATGGCCGCCGCTCGCGCAACAGAGGCTAAACCCAAGGTTCGGGTTAACCCGGCATTAACCAATTATCCGCGAAGCTGGAGCGATGGAGCCGATAACCCGAACCAGCCAATCCGACCTTTGGATTGCCACGATATTCAGCGCCCAAGCCGTCGCCAAGGGCGGTATTGTGCGACGTAACGTTCGATGGGTCGAACGCGAAGTCGGGCGCGACCGTTTTGTGGGTGAGGTCAAGGCGCGCGGCTTTCATCTGGTGGAATGCGGCGGCCAGTTCATTATAATCTGCCATAAAAGCGGCATGCGGCTCATTTGCTGAACTCAATTTTTCTGCGAAAAATTGGCGATTTTTCGCAGAAAAATCGTTAGCTGCAAAGGTTGCGCAGGGTTTGGGCGCGGACATTGGGTATCTTGCCGATTTCAAGGCCGGTAAACACGTGCAAGGTATTGAGATGCCGGTCAACAACCGCATGATCACTCACCCAGCCGCCCATACGCAAATAAGCCTTCAATAATGGCGGCATCGCCTTCATGGCGCGCGCAAAGTCTGGCGTAACACCGGCCAGGCTTCGCGCATATTGAAAGACAACGGGCGCCTTGACCAAGGGCTGCCACCGTGGTGGCGCCAGGTGGCGAGCCTGCAAGACCGCCAATGCCTCCAGATGATCAGACGCATCGCCGCCCATGAAAGATGAGCAGCCAAAAAGCATCTCGACACCTTCCGCCGCGACAAACGCCGCCAAGGCGCCCCAGGCGCAACGCAAAATGTCTGGATCGTGCCACTCGGGATCCAGGCAAAACCTGCCCACTTCCGCCATCGGGCGCTCATACCCGCAAAGTGCCCCAAGGTCGTAAAACTGGGCCGAGTAACTTTTTTCGATCTGCGCGCCATTTTGCAGCACCATCAACCGCAAACAGGCAACCGCAACGCCACTGCGGCGGTCCTCGATCAAAAGATGGCGGCAAATAGCATCGAAGGCATCGGCTTCCAACCCGCGGCCCACAGCCAGCCCCCGCGCCGTCTTGAAGGCCCGCCACCGCAAGCGTTGGGCAATTTTGACATCACCGGGCGTCTGCGCAAACCGCGCGGCGTAGCGGCCTTCCTCCAACCGCGTCAAATGCCCTCTCCCCGAGCTGTTCCCCAAGCAAAGCCTCTGGCCCGACGGCGAATAGGGCCCCAGTTTACACGGTCAAGAAAACGGGCGCCTAACCGCGCTAATTGTCGCGCAGCAAATCCGCCGCGCTAAGATTTCCTAGGTTGCCCAGCAGCTGACGCAAGAAGCTGACACCTTTGACATTGCTGTCGGTCACGCGGCGCGAAAGGGCCACGACCTGACCGTCCTCCAATCCGAATCGTTCGACATTCTCGACCACGCCTTGCTCATCGAATGAAACGGCCACAACCTGACGATCAATCTCTTTGGGCGCGCGAATGCCAACTTGCTTGAAGCGGCTGCCGACATAATACCACCCAGAACCGCTCATCACACCGATGACCGACGGACGCCCAAGCACAAGCCCCACATCTTCGGTGCTTGATTCGCCCACGACGATCTTGGCAAGATCCTCATCGCGCGGCACATAGCCATGCTTTTGGTAGATCGGCGTACACGCCGACAGTACCGCCATAGCAAAGCCGATCATCCCGATCCGCACTCTGGAACCAAGCCTGTCCAAACCCACTCTCGCCCCCAACCTATTGTCCTGATGCTTGCCTTCGCGGCATAAGCCTTCTATCCGACTTACAACATGGCGGGGAGGTCCGACAAGGACAGAACCACATTCGGGCCAACCGACTGCGCCGGAAGGCATTGGATCGACCCCTAAATCGGGCTTGAAAGCTACTATGGACCTTGAAACACCCTATTCGCACCCTTTTCGCCGCGCAAACCTTGCGCAGCGCAAACCGACGCGCTTCAGTCTTGCCCCGGATGCCGAAGCGCTGGCGGCCATTGCCCAAGCCCTTGGCATAACAAAAATCTGCCGCGCCACCTTTAAGGGAGAGATTCGCCCCCTTGGCCGCACCGATTTTGGCCTCGACGCGGTTTTGGAGGCCGAGGTCGTCCAACCATGCATCACCAGCCTTGAACCGGTGGTCACCCAGTTGCGCGAAAACGTGCGCCGCCACTATGTGGCTGACTGGAAAACCCCCGAGGCCGAAGAATACGAAGTGCCAGAGGATGACAGCCAAGAACCGCTTGGTGAAGTGATCGATGCAGGCCAGGTAATGGTCGAGGCGATCATCCTGGCCCTGCCGCTTTATCCACGTGCCAAAGGTGCCCAGCCTATAGATATTACCGTCTCGGCCCCCGGCACCGAACCCCTGACCGAAGAGAAACTGAAACCCTTCGCAGGACTTGCCGATCTTTTGCACAAACCTGACGGCAAATCGAGCGGCTAAAGGCCAGAAAACACTTGCGCCCGGCCGGAATCGCAGTATGTTCCCGGCCTCGCTTGTATCTTGGGTTCGCACCCGGTCGCATGATGGCAACCAGTGTCGATACTCTTGGAAATCCGGGGCCAAGGCCCCTATAACCTGAGGTTGAGACATGGCTGTCCCCCAGAACCGTACCACGCGGTCCCGCCGTAACATGCGTCGTTCGCACGATGCATTGGTTGCTGCAAATCCAAATGAATGCACCAATTGTGGTGAGTTGAAGCGCCCGCATCACGTTTGTGGCTCTTGCGGCCATTACGCTGGTCGTGAAGTCGTCGCACAGACGGCTGAAGTCGATCTGGACGACGCCGCGGCGTGAGCCGCGTGACCGGCCCGATCGATGTCATCAGAGCTTGAACCAAATGGTCAAGGCCGGATGGCTGATGATGCGCCAAAACCGGTGCCGCTTCGGACAGGTCGTATAGTCATATCTGTCGATGCAATGGGCGGCGACCGTGGTGCGGTCGCCGTTGTTGCTGGTATGGCGGGCAGCATGGCCCTATGCCCGGATATCGAATTTCTGGTGCATGGGCCGAAATCCAAGCTTGAACCACTTATCGCCAAACGCGCGGGCCTGGCCCAGCGTTGCACAATTTGCGACGCCGATGGCGTGGTCACCATGGACGACAAGCCCAGCCAGGTCATGCGCAAAGGCCAAGGCACCTCCATGTGGTCGACGCTGGAGGCGCTGCGCGATGGCCGCGCCCAGGCCGCGGTGTCATGCGGCAACACCGGTGCCTTGATGGCGCTGTCGATGATCCGGCTCAGAAAACTGCCCGGCGTCAATCGCCCCGCCATTGCCTGCCTTTGGCCTTCACGCGCCCCTCAGGCCTTTGCCGTCATGCTTGATGTGGGCGCCGATATCAAAGCCGATGCACAAGATCTTTTGCAATATGCGCTGATGGGCTCGTCCTATGCCCGCAACGGGCTGGGTGTCCAATATCCGCGTGTCGGCCTTTTGAACGTCGGCACCGAGGAACATAAAGGCAGCGCCGAACTCAAACAGGCGCAAGATCTGATCTCAAACGCCAGTACCAAAGCCGAATTCGACTATGTCGGTTTTGTCGAGGGCGGTGATCTGCCCTCGGGCCGCGTCGATGTGATCGTGACCGATGGCTTTACCGGTAATATTGCGCTCAAAACCGGGGAAGGCACCGCCAAACTCGTCGGGGATTTCTTGCGCGAAGCCTTCAACGCAACCTTTTTGTCGCGCATCGCCGCCCTTTTGGCCTTGGGTTCGCTCAAACGCTTGCGGCTGCGCATTGATCCGCGCCGCGTCAATGGCGGGGTGTTTTTGGGCCTGAACGGCACCGTGGTCAAATCGCATGGCTCGGCCGATGCCACCGGGGTTGCGGCGGCCATTCAGCTGGCGCACAAGCTGGCATCATTGGGCTTTACTGACAGGCTTGCGGCACGTCTTGCCTCTGCCGTGCAGCCGGGGCAGGATGCGCCGATGGGTGATGTGGAAAAGAACGGAACTGCTGAATGACTATTCGTGCTGTCGTGCGTGGCGTCGGGCATTATTTGCCTGCGCGCGTTGTTCCGAACTCGGAATTCGAGGGAAACCTCGACACCACGGACGAATGGATAAAAAGCCGCACCGGGATTGAGCGTCGGCATTTCGCGGCCGAAGGCGAAACCACCTCCGATCTGGGCACAGCGGCGGCAAATGCGGCCTTGGCCGATGCCGGTTTTGGCGCGGATGATATTGATGCGCTCATCGTCGCCACCTCGACCCCCGATCTGACCTTTCCTTCGGTCGCCACGATGATTCAGGCCAAAATCGGCATGACCAAGGGCTTCGCCTTTGATGTGCAGGCCGTATGCGCCGGTTTTGTGTTCGCCTTGGCGAATGCCAATGCGCTGATCCTCTCCGGTCAGGCGCGCCGGGTTTTGGTGATCGGCGCAGAAACCTTCAGCCGTATTCTTGACTTTGAAGACCGTGGAACTTGCGTGCTTTTCGGCGATGGCGCCGGGGCTTTGCTGCTCGAGGCAAGCGAAAGCCAGGGCGCCAATACCGATCGCGGCATCCTTGCCACCGACCTGAACAGCGACGGCACACAGCGCGATCTGCTTTATGTCGATGGGGGTGTGTCGACCACCGGCAAGGCCGGGCAATTGCGCATGCAAGGCAATCAAGTCTTCCGCCATGCCGTTGAAAAGCTTACACAAACCGCCCATACCTCCTTGGATAAAATCGGGCTGAGCGGTGAGGATGTCGATTGGATCGTGCCGCATCAGGCCAATCTGCGCATCATCTCTGCCACCGCCCAACGCATGCAAGTCCCGATGGAACGCGTCGTGGTCACCGTGCAAGACCATGGAAATACCTCGGCCGCCTCGATCCCGCTGGCGCTTTCCGTCGGCAAAGAACGTGGCCAGATCAAAGAGGGCGATCTTTTGGTTACCGAGGCAATCGGTGGCGGGCTTGCCTGGGGATCCGTGGTTT
>JBAUHP010000178.1:0-10887 GCA_049680345.1 Albidovulum sp.
ATCCAGATCGGCCCGGCTCAGGCGTGCATTCATCTGGGTGCGGATGCGCGCCTTGCCTTTGGGGACGACCGGAAAGAAGAAACCCGCAACAAAGACGCCGCGTTCAAAAAGCGCGGTTGCCATGCGCTGCGACAAGGCCGCATCGCCCAGCATGACCGGAATGATCGGATGTTCACCCGGCAGCAAAGTGAAGCCCGCCGTTTGCAGCCCCGCGCGCCAATAGCGGGCATTATCAAACAATTGGGCGCGCAGATCATCGGCCGCCTCGACAATATCAAGGGCGGCAAGTCCGGCGGCGACCACAGCGGGCGGCAGCGCGTTTGAGAAAAGATAAGGCCGGGCGCGTTGGCGCAAAAGGTCGATCACCGCTTGCGGCCCGGCGATATAGCCGCCCAGAGCCCCGCCCAAAGCCTTGCCCAATGTGCCGGTCAAAATATCGACATTCACCCCGGCATGGGTGGGCGTGCCGCGCCCCTCGGGCCCCATAAAGCCGGTGGCATGGCAATCATCCACCATCACCAGCGCGCCGTATTTTTCGGCCAAAGCGGTGACATCGTGCAGATTGGCAAGGTAGCCATCCATTGAGAACACGCCATCCGTGGCGATCAAGATGAACCGCGCGCCCGCCGCGCGTGCGGCCTTAAGCTGCGCCTCCAGATCATTCATATCGGAATTGGCATAGCGGTAGCGCTGGGCCTTGCAAAGCCGGATGCCGTCAATGATCGAGGCATGGTTGAGGCTGTCGGAAATCACCGCATCCTCAGCCCCCAGCAGGGGTTCAAAGAGGCCGCCATTGGCGTCGAAACACGCGGCGAACAAGATGGAATCGTCCTTGCCCAAAAACTGCGCAATCCGCGCTTCCAACTGGCGGTGAAGATCTTGGGTGCCGCAGATGAAACGGACCGAGGCCATGCCGTAGCCATGCCCATCCATCGCAGCCTTGGCCGCCGTCACCAGCCGTGGGTCATCTGCCAGCCCAAGGTAGTTATTGGCGCAAAGGTTCAGCATATCGCGTCCAGCCACCGAAACATGCGCGCCCTGCGCCGAGGTGATCAGGCGTTCGGTCTTGAACAGCCCTTCCGCCGCGATCCCGGCCAGGGTTGTGTCCAGATGTTTCAGAAAAGCCTGCTTGTCCGACATAACAAATTCTCCTCCACTAAAGCGGATACTACAGCAACGCGGAACTCTTCGTCAAGATCACGGAATTGCTGGCGTAATAACGGATCGTGCGGATTTCCGGCATCGCGCCGGCGTCATCAGCTGTTTTGTACAATCAAGATCGTGCGCGCAGCGCCGTCCACGGCCTCGATCTGATGCGCGCGGTCGGCGAAATATCGCGCCGTGTCGCCCACCCCAAGCGTTTGGCTGTCTTCGCCGGATACGACCGTGACGCGCCCTTCAAGAACCGCCAGATGTTCCCGGCACCCCGGCCCATGCGCATCGCTGACAAGCTTGCCGCCCGCATCAAAGCTTAAATCATAAACCTCATGATCGCCCGCGGCTTCGGCGGGCGACAAGATGCGGATCCGCACGCCTTGCCCGCGCCCGTCAATCACCGGCGCAACCTCTGACCGGATCACTTCGATCCCCGGCGCTGTGCGGCCCTCCAACAAACCGGCGAAATCGACCTGCAATGCCTGGGTCAGGTTCCAAAGGGTCGAAACCGTCGGGCTGCTTTCGCCTCGCTCAATCTGACTGACCATTGAGCGGCTGACACCCGAAAGCTTGGCCACACCGTCAAGGCTTAGTCCCTTGCTTTTGCGCGCTGTCTTAAGCGACGCGGCAAGTCTGTCATGTATATCGGGGCGCTGGTTCATGGCGCCAGATTGCTGCTTATTGACCGCTTGGTCAACCGGGCAAGTTGGCGGTGCCGTCGGGGTCTGCCGCCTCATCCGCCAGCCAGCGCCTGAAGGCGGTCAGGGGCGGATAATCGGCGGCAGTGCTGGGCCAGACCAGATAATAGCTGCCATCGCCGGGCGTTGCATCCCCCCAAGCGGCCACCAACCGTCCGTCGGCCAGTTCGGTCTTGGCCAGAAATTCGGGCAAAAGCGCCACCCCAAGCCCGGAAATCGCGGTTTGGATCATCGGTGCGAATTGGTCAAAAAGCATTCCGTAAGGCAGCTTGCCCTCCACCCCGTGCTGGTCGAACCACCTTTGCCACGCCAAGGGCCGGGTTTCGAGCTGCAAGAGGGGCAAGCCAAGCAGGCTTGCCGCCGATGTCACCGGATGGCGGGCCAGGAATGCGGGCGCGCATGTGGCCACCAGCCTTTCGTCGAACAGCTTCATGAACCCCGCGTTGGGCCAGTTTTCCGAACCAAAGTGGATGGCGGCGTCAAACCCTTCTTGCTCAAAATCAAAGGGGCGCAGGCGGGTAGCCAGATTTATGGTGACGCCGGGGTTGGCGCCCAAAAAGGCCGGCAATCTGGGGGCCAGCCAGCGGGTGCCGAAGGTCGGCAGAATCGACAGCGAAAGCGTGCCGCCACCGGTATTGGCGCGCACCCGCATCGCGCCGCGCGATATCAGTTCAAGCGCCTTGGCCACGTCGCGGGCATAGGCAAGGGCGGCATCGGTCGGGGCCAGCCGTCGCCCGACCCGCAAGAAAAGTGCGATGCCAAGCTGCGCTTCAAGATTTTGAATCAAGCGGCTGACAGCGCCTTGGGTTAGATCAAGATCGCGCGCGGCTGCCAATGTGGACCCGGTCCGGCAAACCGCCTCGAACGCGGCCAGAAGGCTGACAGAAGGTAAAAGTCGGCGCGATCGGTTCATCCTATGCCTTCTATGCATACATCAGCGCCAAAATAGCGTTATGTACGCGTAAAACAATGGCCTATAAGCATATAAACGCCCGAGGTATCCGATGCAATCGCCCGACCCATTCCGCCGTTCTGCCCGCATCGCCGCGGTCGAGCTGTCAGAGATCTTGCAGATCTCCGAAGCAGCGGCCGCCATGAAAAACGCGGGCCGCGACATCATCAGCCTTGGCACCGGCGAGCCGGATTTCCCGACGCCCGACGAGGTGATCCTTGCCGCCCATAAGGCCGCCCTTGCGGGCGAGACGCGCTATACCGCCACTGTGGGCACCTTGGCCTTGCGCCAGGCGATCGGGGCGGCTGCGGCGCGCGACAATGGCTATTGGCCCGAACCGGGGGAAATCATCGTCTCCACCGGCGCCAAGCAGGTGATCTTTGACGCGCTTTTCGCCACGTTGGATGCAGGCGATGAGGTGATCCTTGCCACCCCATATTGGACCAGCTACCCCGATATGGTCGGCGTTTGCGGCGGCACGCCGGTGATATTGCCCACCACATCGGCCACCGGCTTCAAGATTACCCCCGATCAGCTGCGCGGCGCCATTACCCCCAAAACCCGTTGGCTTTTGCTCAACTCGCCGGGCAATCCTTCGGGGGCGGTCTATGCGCCGGCAGAGCTTGAAGCCCTTGCCGCCGTCTTGCGCGGCACACCGCATGTGGGCGTGATCGCGGATGAGATTTACCAGCATATCTGCTACGTCCCGTTCCGGTCTTTTCGCGCCGTGGCCCCCGATCTGGCCGAGCGCATGTTGATTGTGAACGGCGTGTCGAAATCTTATGCGATGACCGGATGGCGCATCGGCTGGGGCATTGCACCGGCCCGGCTGATTGGGGCGATGGTGGCGGTGCAGGGGCAGATTACCTCGGGCGCATCATCGGTCAGCCAGGCCGCAGCCCTTGCGGCGCTGAGCGGCGATCAAGCGCTTTTGGCCACACGCCGCGATGATTTTCGCGCGCGCCGCGATATGGTGGTGGCGGCTTTGAACGCCACCGGCCTGATCCGCACAGCCTCTGCCGATGGGGCGTTTTACCTCTTTCCCGATTGCACCGCGACCTTTGGCAAGACCGCGCCTGATGGTGCCACGATCAAGAATGACGCCGGTTTTTGCGCAAGCCTTCTGGCGTGCGAAGGCGTGGCGCTTGTGCCCGGACGCGCCTTTGGCGTGCCGGGACATTTCCGGCTGTCTTACGCCTATGCGCGGGCTTCATTAACCGAGGCCTGCACCCGTATCGCGCGTTTTTGCGCCCAATTGACATGAGGATCCTATGACCCTGAAAGCAAAAGACGCCCCCGACCTAGGCCGCTTTGACTGGGAAGATGCCTTCCGCATGGAAGACCAGCTTTCCGAGGAAGAGCGCATGATGCGCGACGGCGCGCGCGCCTATGCAACCGAAAAGCTGATGCCGCGTGTGACGGCCGCTTACCGGGATGAGGCAACAGACCCCGCAATCTTTCGCGAAATGGGCGACATGGGTCTTTTGGGCATAACCATCCCCGAGGAATACGGCGGGCTTGGGTCAAGTTACGTGGCCTACGGCCTTGTCGCGCGCGAGGTTGAGCGTGTGGACAGCGGCTACCGGTCGATGATGTCGGTGCAAAGCTCTCTCGTGATGTATCCGATCTATGCTTATGGCTCGCAAGAACAACGCAAGAAATACTTGCCGAAACTGGCAAGTGGCGCATTCATCGGCTGTTTTGGTCTGACCGAGGCTGATGCGGGTTCGGACCCTGCGGGCATGAAAACCCGCGCCCAGAAAACCGCAAATGGCTATGTGCTCAACGGCGCGAAAATGTGGATCTCAAACGCGCCGATTGCGGATGTATTCGTGGTTTGGGCGAAATCCGATGCGCATGGCGGCAAGATCCGTGGCTTCGTGCTGGAAAAGGGCATGAAGGGGCTTTCGGCGCCCAAGATCGGCGGCAAGCTTTCCTTGCGGGCCTCGATCACCGGCGAGATCGTGATGAAGGATGTCGAGGTCGGCGAAGAGGCATTGCTGCCAAACGCCGAAGGTCTCAAAGGCCCGTTCGGTTGCCTGAACCGCGCGCGTTACGGCATTTCTTGGGGGGTGATGGGCGCGGCAGAGGCTTGTTTTCACGCGGCGCGCCAATATGGGCTGGACCGCAAGCAGTTCAACAAGCCCTTGGCGCAGACCCAGATATTCCAGCTTAAACTGGCCAATATGCTGACCGACATCAACCTTGGCCTGCAAGCATCCTTGCGCGTTGGCCGCTTGATGGACGCCGCCAATGCAGCGCCCGAGATGATTTCCATCATCAAGCGCAACAATTGCGGCAAGGCGTTGGAAATCGCCCGGCATGCCCGCGATATGCATGGTGGCAACGGCATCCAAGAAGACTTCCACGTCATGCGCCATATGGTGAACCTTGAGACGGTCAATACCTATGAAGGCACGCATGACGTTCACGCCCTGATCCTTGGCCGCGCCATCACTGGCCTTCAGGCTTTTTTCTGATTTCTTCTGTTCGAAAATACCTCCGCCGGAGGCTCCTGAACCATCCGGCAGATGCCTCCGGCGGAGGTATTTGGAAACAAAAGAAGCTGGCATTGGAAATCACGACATGGACCGCGCCGATATCGTTCACGACAACTTCTTGCGCCGGGTGGCGGCGGGTGATTTGCCTGCCGGTGCGCCGCCGTCAGGCCCGCTTGGCGGCCCTGGTGCGGTGGCGATTTACCGGGCGGCATGCCTTTCGCGCGCGCTTGATCGCACCAGCCGCGCCATGCAAAAGGCGGGGCAGGGGTTTTACACGATCGGATCGTCCGGGCATGAGGGGCTGGCGGCGGTAGCGGCGGCATTGCGGCCCACCGACATGGCCTTTTTGCACTACCGCGATGCGGCCTTTCAGATTGCCCGCAGTCTGCAGGTACCGGGGCAAAGCATTGCTTGGGACATGCTTTTGTCTTTCGCGGCCTCTAGCGAAGATCCGATTTCGGGCGGGCGCCACAAGGTTCTGGGGTCAAGGGCGCTGAACATCCCGCCGCAAACCTCCACCATTGCCAGCCATCTGCCCAAGGCGGTGGGGGCGGCCTATGCGGTGGGCGCGGCGCGGCGCCATAGGCCCGAACATCAGGATCTGCCCGATGATGCCATCATCTATTGCAGCTTTGGCGATGCATCCGCGAACCATTCCACCGCGCAAGGGGCGTTCAATACGGCGGGCTGGACGGCCTACCAATCCATCCCCTTGCCGCTTTTGTTCGTTTGCGAAGACAACGGGATCGGGATTTCCACCAAGACCCCCAAGGGCTGGATTGCTGCGAATTTCCAAAACCGTCCGGGGCTGACCTATTTTCACTGCAACGGCCTTGATATCTATGAGACCTTTCGCGTGGCCACCGAGGCCTCGCATTACGTGCGGACCCGCAAAAAACCCGCTTTCTTGCATATTGGAACCATCCGCCTTTACGGCCATGCCGGCGCCGATATGCCCACCACCTATCTGCCCCGCACGGAAGTGGAGGCCGAAGAGGCCAATGATCCGTTGTTGCATTCCGTGCGGCTTTTGGATCAGGCGGGCGCGCTTGCGCCTGCACAGGCACTGGCGATCTACGCCCAAACCAATGACCGTATCGCCCGCATCAGCGCCGAGGTGGTCACCCGCCCGCGCCTGTCGACCGCCAAAGAGGTGATGGCCGCGATCATTCCGCCAAAGCGGGCCTGCAAGCCCTCGAACGGCCCCACGGCTGCGGCTCGCGAGGCGGTTTTCGGCAGCGATATGAAACAGATGGCCGAGCCGCAGATCATGAGCCGGATCATCAACTGGGCGCTGACCGACATCATGCTGGAGCACCGCGAAGTGGTGATGATGGGCGAAGATGTGGGCCGCAAAGGCGGGGTCTATGGGGTGACGCAAAAGCTGCACGCCCGCTTTGGCCAGGACCGGATGATTGACACGCTTTTGGATGAACAATCCATCCTTGGCCTTGCGATCGGCATGGCGCAAAATGGTTTCGTGCCGATGCCCGAGATACAGTTTTTGGCCTATTTGCATAACGCCGAAGATCAGCTGCGCGGCGAAGCGGCGACCTTGCCCTTCTTCTCGAACGGGCAATACACCAATCCGATGGTGCTGCGCATCGCGGGGCTTGGCTACCAAAAAGGCTTTGGCGGCCATTTCCATAATGACAATTCGGTTGCGGTCTTGCGCGATATTCCGGGGATCATTCTTGCCTGCCCGTCGAACGGCGCGGATGCGGCGCGGATGCTTAGAACCTCCGTGCGCCTTGCGCGCGAAGAACAGCGGGTTGTGGTTTTTCTGGAACCCATCGCCCTTTATCCGATGCGCGATTTGCACGAAGACAAGGATGGCGGCTGGCTAAGCCATTATCCCGACCCCTCCGAGGTGATTGATCTGGGCGAGGTTGGCACCTATGGCCAAGGCACAGACCTTGCGATTGTCACCTTCGGCAACGGCACTTACCTGAGCCGTCAGGCCGAGGCACGGCTGGCCGCCGATGGTGTGAAGGTCCGCGTCATTGATCTGCGCTGGCTGTCGCCCCTGCCTGAAGAGGCGCTGGTGGCGGCGGTGGCGGGGTGTAAAAAGATCCTGATCGTTGATGAAACCCGAAGGTCGGGCGGCGTGGCCGAGGCGCTGATGGCGCTTTGCACCGAACGCACAGATGTCGCACATGCACGCATCACCGCCGAAGACAGCTTCATCGCCACCGGCCCGGCCTACGGGGCCACCATGCCTTCCGCACAAAGTATCTATGCGGCGGCAAAGCAGCTTATGGGGGTGGGCAAATGACCCGCAAAACCGCCGTCGTCATCTGCCCCGGTCGCGGCACCTATACCAAGACCGAACTTGGCTATCTGTCGCGCCATTTCCCGGACGCCGCCTTGCTTGCGCGCTTTGACGGCACCCGCGCCGGTCTTGGCCAAGAGGCGCTGAGCGCGCTGGATAGTGCGGCCAGCTATTCGGTGGCGCGCCATACCCGCGGCGACAATGCCTCGGGCCTGATTTACGCCTGCTCGCTTGGCGATTTTCGCGCTATTGATCGCGACAAGATCGACGTGGTCGCGGTGACCGGCAATTCCATGGGCTGGTATTCGGCACTTGCCTGCGCCGGGGCGCTAAGTGCCGAGGGCGGGTTTGAGGTCGTCAATACGATGGGCAGCTTGATGCAAGAAAGCCTGATCGGCGGGCAGGTGATCTATCCATTCCTGGGCGATGATTGGATAAACGACGGTGCCCGCAAGGCCGATCTTTTGGCGCAAGTGGCGGATATCTCGGCGCGTCCAGGTCATGTTTTGGCGATGTCCATTGATCTTGGCGGGATGCTGGTTCTGGCCGGGAATGCCGAAGGGCTGAAGGCATTTGAGGCCAGCGTACCCAACTTGCAAGGGCGGTTTCCGATGCGGCTTGCCAATCACGCAGGCTTTCATTCGGCCATGCAGGCCCCGGTTGCCGAAATGGGCCGCGCCCGGCTTTTGCCCACACTGTTCGGCCAGCCGGACCTGCCGATGATCGACGGGCGCGGGGCCATTTGGTGGCCCGGTGCCACGGATGCCCGCGCACTTTGGGATTATACCTTGGGCCATCAGGTGACCGAGCCCTATGATTTCACCAAAGCCATCCGCATTGCGGCACGCGAATTCGCGCCCGATCTGTTCATCATCACCGGCCCCGGCACCACGCTTGGCGGGGCTGTTGCGCAATCGCTGATCTTGTCGGATTGGCGGGGAATGCAATCCAAGGCCGATTTTCAGGCCCACCAACAATCTGCGCCGCTTCTTGTCTCGATGGGCATGGGCGATCAGCGTGCAACTGTGATCTAGGAGGTTCATATGACACATACCGAAATTCTCAAGGCCGCTGGCCTGACAAGTGCCGAGCTGACGGGCGGCACATTGCCCGTCCACTCGCCGATTGATGGCGCCGAAGTGGCCCGCGTGCATGAAACCGATGTGGCCGATATGCCCGTCGTCATCGCGCGTTCGCAAGCAGCGTTCAAGAAATGGCGCGATTTGCCAGCGCCGCGCCGGGGCGAATTGGTCCGGCTTCTGGGCGAAGAGCTGCGCGCCGCCAAAGATGCGCTGGGCGCGGTCGTGACGTTGGAGGTTGGCAAGATCACCTCTGAAGGTCTGGGCGAAGTGCAAGAGATGATTGATATTTGCGACTTTGCGGTGGGTCTGTCGCGCCAGATCTACGGGCTGACCATTGCCTCTGAACGCCCCGGCCATAGGATGATGGAAAGCTGGCATCCGATGGGGCCTTGTGGCGTAATATCGGCCTTCAACTTTCCGGTTGCAGTCTGGTCGTGGAACACAGCACTTGCACTTGTATGCGGCGATCCGGTGATCTGGAAGCCGTCGGAAAAGACCCCGCTGACCGCGATGGCCAGCATGAAGATACTGGCGCGCGCGATCGAACGCTTTGGCCCCGACGCGCCCGAGGGGCTTGTGCAACTGGTCATCGGCGGCCCCGCGATTGGCGAGGCTATGGTTGCCTCAAAGGATGTGCCGATCTTGTCGGCCACCGGGTCCACCCGCATGGGCGGGATCGTCGGGCCCAAAGTTATGGCGCGCTGGGGCCGTCCGATATTGGAACTTGGCGGCAATAACGCGATGATCGTGGCACCGTCCGCCGATATGGACATGGCCGTGCGCGGCGTGGTCTTTTCGGCCGTGGGTACGGCGGGGCAACGCTGCACCACCTTGCGCCGCTTGATCGCCCATAACTCGATCAAGGATGATCTGGTCGCCAAGCTGACCAAAGCCTATGCCAGCTTGCCAATCGGTGATCCGCGCGCATCCGGCACGCTTGTCGGCCCGCTGATCGACAAGGGCGCACGCGACCGGATGATTGCCATGCTTGATCAGGCCCGCGCCGAAGGCGGGGTTGTGCATGGCGGCACGGTGGTGGCCAAGGGCCTGCCCGAAGGTGGCGCCTATATCAGCCCCGCCATCGTCGAAATGCCGGGCCAGTCAAAGGCCGTCCGCACAGAAACCTTCGCGCCGATTCTATACGTCATGGGCTATGACACGCTGGAAGAGGCGATTGCCTTGCAAAATGATGTACCGCAGGGGCTGTCATCTTGCATCTTCACGCTGAACATGCGCGAAGCGGGGGCGTTTTTGTCGGCCTCGGGGTCGGACTGCGGGATTGCCAATGTCAATATCGGGCCATCGGGCGCGGAAATCGGCGGGGCCTTTGGCGGCGAAAAGGAAACCGGCGGCGGGCGCGAAAGCGGCTCGGACGCGTGGAAAGGCTATATGCGCCGCCAGACCAATACCGTGAACTATTCGGACCATCTGCCGCTGGCGCAAGGCGTGAAATTCGACTTTTGACCTAGCACCAAGCCAGCCAGATGGCGGCTTTCGACCCGGCCCGGCATAATGCTTGGCCGGGTCGTTATTTTTTATCAAGACACCGACGATTTCGCTGAAATAACCGGCGAAATCGTCGCATATCGGCGCAAAACTGGTGGTGAACCGGCGGTCAAGCCGAAGATCAGATCAAAGCAAAGGATTTGCACAATGTCGTTCAACAAGATCGCCGTATTGGGCCTTGGTAAAGTCGGGCAGCTCGCCGCCGAACTTCTGGCCGAGGCGGGTTTTGCCGTCACCGGCATAGACGCGCGCCCGACCAAGGCCGGATTTGCAACAAAGACGGCCGATCTGACCGATACCGATAAGCTGCCCGATGTGCTCAAAGGGCAAGAAGCGGTACTGTCATGCTTGCCCTATCACCTCAATATCGGGGTCTCGACCGTGGCCCATGATCTTGGCTTGCACTATTTTGATCTGACCGAAGACGTCCCCACAACCAGGCATATCCGCGAACTTGCCAAGACCGCCCGGGGCCTGATGGCACCGCAATGTGGGCTTGCGCCGGGATTTGTCGGCATTGTCGGGGCCGATCTGGCTGGGCAGTTCGACAAGGTCCGCTCGATCAAGCTGCGCGTGGGGGCCTTGCCGCAAAACCCCACGGGGCTGTTGGGCTATGCTTTCAACTGGTCGCCAGAAGGCGTGGTCAATGAATACCTGAATGATTGCGAAGTGATCGAAGAGGGGGTTTTGAAGTCGGTCTCGGCGATGGAATGGCTGGAGA